>DATHEV010000276.1:0-3007 GCA_035318405.1 Iamia sp. | reverse complement strand
CAGCGGCATCGACTCCCGCGGCGAGCCCGAGGAGTGCGCCGCCCCCCCGGCGACGGTCCGGGGCCCTGCCGTCCAGCGCCCCGTCGTGGGCTCGATCCCTCCCGAGCTCCAGGGCCTCCGCCTCCGCTGAGATCCGTCGGGACCTTGACCACCACGGGTGAGCGACCGATGGTGGAGGCATGGTGCGACCGCGTCGAGCCCTGATCGCTCTGCTCACGAGTGCCGTGCTGCTGCTGGCGGCGTGCAACCCGGACCCGACCGGCGGCGCCCGGCCCCCGGCGTCGGGCCCCGCCTTCACGTCCGGCATCTGGCCCGTGGCCCGCGCCGACCTGCCCCACTCGTGGCGGGAGGGCTGCCCGGTCCACTGGAACGCCCTCTCGGCGGTCAACGTCGCCTACTGGGGCTACGACGGCAAGCGGCACACCGGGACCCTGGTGGTGCACGACTCGGTGGCGACCAACGTGGTGAAGGTCTTCCGGAAGATGTACGAGCTGCGCTACCAGGTCCGGCGCATCCACCCGGTCGACGCCTACGGCGGGAGCGACCCCCAGTCGATGGCCGCCAACAACACCTCGGCGTTCAACTGCCGCCCGGTCGCCGGCACGAGCAGCTGGTCCGAGCACGCCTACGGCAAGGCCATCGACATCAACCCCGTCCAGAACCCCTACGTGAAGAACGGGACCGTCGACCCGCCCGCCGGCCGGGACTGGACCGACCGCAGCCACCAGGTCCCCGGGATGATCGCCCACGGCGATGGCGTCTGGGGCGCCTGGGCCTACATCGGCTGGGAGTGGGGCGGCGACTGGACCAGCGCCAAGGACTACCAGCACTTCAGCCTCTCCGGTCGCTGACGCTCCCTCCGAGCCAACTCCATCCTCGAACTCGGTGGGAAATGTGCCCCTCTGGGGGCATATTTCCCACCGAGTTCGGGAGCTGAGGGCTAGGTCGAGCGGGCCTTGAGGCCCAGGCGCCGCCACCGCAGGAACACGGCGACCGTCCAGGCTGCCGCGAGTGCGCTCCACAGCAGGGCGATCAGCCACCCGCGACCGGTGGCGAGGAACAGGCCCGCGAGGAGCCAGTACGCCAGTGGCGCGAAGAGGTCCAGCCGCGTGACCGGCGCATGCAGACGACTCCGTCGCCACATCACCCGTTCGAAGAGCGAGGGCTCGGCCGCCGTCGGCGTGTCCACCCCGTCCCTCATGGTCCGAGACTAACGACGGGTGGCGCCGTGGGCTCGCTGCCGTCAGTGCGTGAGGTCGTCCCGGAGGGCGGCGACCGGGGCGCGGAGGGGGCAGTGGAGGATGGGGAGGCCGGCCTCCTCGTTGTCGACACCGGCGGTGTTGGTGATCGTGCCGACGACGTCAGGCCGCGCTGCGCACAGCTCGGCGCCCTCGGCGGGGGAGTACCCGACGAGGAGGGCCTCGTCGGCCGCCAGGGCGCGGTCGCTCACCGACCAGAACCGCCACTGGAGGTGGCCGCTCACGACCTCGACGTCGGGGTCGGAGCCGAAGCGCTCGATCGCCCCGGCCACGCCGTAGTTCGCCGCCAGGACGACCGACGTCCCGGTGGCGGCGGCCGCGGCGTCGACCGAGGCGGCCAGCTCGGGCCAGCCGAGCATCTCGGCGTAGTCCTCGCGCCCAGCGTCGAGCCCGAGGTCGATCATGGCGTCGGTCGGGAGGAAGGGGGCGATCATCGGGGCGGCCAGCAGGGCGGACGCGGCCAGGGCGGCGGGGAGCCGCCAGCTCGGGCCGGCGGCGGTGCGCTGCTCCCACCGGACGGCGCCGGCGGCGAAGAGGCCGATCACCACCGGGGCGGCGTAGTACGACTTCCCGCCGGCCAGGAGCCACGCCGGGGCGACGAGGGCCAGGCCGATGCCGAGGGGCCGGGTGGCGGCGTCGCGCAGGAGCGACCGCAGCCCGCCGGCGGCGAGCGGCAGGGCCAGCGGGCCCGAGATCACGACCAGCTCGAGGACGAAGCGCCAGGGCGGGTTCTCGCCCCGGACCTCGCCCGAGCGGCCGGTGAAGAAGTCGACGCTGGGCCAGCCGTGGCGGGCCTGCCACCACAGGTTGGGGACGGCGGTGAGCACCAGCAGCCCGATCGCCAGCCAGGGCGCCCGACCCCGCAGCGTGGCCCGGCCCGCCCGGGTGGCCAGCCACCCCACCGTCAGCCCGGCGAACAGCATCGCCACCGTGTACTTGGTCGACCAGGCCAGCCCGGCAGCACCGCCCAGCAGGAGCCAGGCCCGGGGCGACGGGCCTCGGACCAGCAGGGCCGTGGCGGCCCAGATCACGAGGGCCCACGCCAGCTGGTCGAACGAGACCGTCTGGAACATGGCGTTGCTGCCGACCAGCAGCGGCGTGACGGCGATGGCCGCCAGCACCTGGGCCCGCCCCCGCCCGCCCAGCTCCCGGGTGACGGCGGCGGTGACCACGATGGTCGCCGCCCCCGCCAGCGAGGCGATGGTGCGCAGCCCGACCAGCGAGTCGCCGGTCAGCACCCGCCCGAGGGCGGCCAGCAGCGGTGTGATCGACGGGAAGTCGACGAACCCGAGGGCCAGGTGACGCCCGGTGTCGGCGTAGTACAGCTCGTCCCGGTGCCACCCGTACCGGGGCGCGGCCACCAGGTTGAGGACGAGCTTCACCGCCGCCACCGCCAGCACCCCCCGCCACGCCATCCCCCCGGCGAGCTGGCGATCGGATCCGGCGGCGACCCGCCGGATCCGATCGCCGGTTCGGGTGGGGGCGTGGAGGGCGATGCGCAGCGGAGCGGTCATGGGGAGATCGTCCGCCGCCCCCGCCCCGGCGTCGTCAGGCCCGGGGCCGGTCCCGGGTCCACCCGTGGGTGGACGACGCCGTCGGTACGGTCGTCGGCGATGGCCCTCGCCCGCCCCCGCCGCCTCGTCCCCCCGGGGATCGACATCGTGGTGGGCCTGGGCGTCGGCCTCCTCGACCTGGTGGGGTCGCTCGTCCAGGCCGGCCAGGACCCGGGCGAGCCTCGCCAGACCGTC
>DATHEV010000275.1:0-5546 GCA_035318405.1 Iamia sp. | reverse complement strand
CCGAGCACCACCGGGCCGCCCCGGATCGGCTGCGACAAGCCACACCACCGGCCCCGACCGCCGGCGAACCCTCCACAGAGACAGCCCCCGACACGCCCACCGAAGAAGGACCGCCTCCGGCGGCCCTTCTTCCGCACCCTGTTAACGGCGCCTGACCGGGCAAGGCGGGCGCGGGCTCGCTTCGAGGCAGATCGAGAACACGCGCACCGGCCCAGCTCAAGGTGAGCTGGGCCGGCTTTGGGCGTCTGAGATTGGCGGCCGGTCGATCTGACCGCCCTCAGTGCCTCAGAGGCGGGAGCAGTGGTCACACTGCGCGAGTCCGCCCTTGCCGGAGACGCGGTTCTTCGTCTCGATGTTGTTGCCCTCCGTGCACGAGTTGTTGTCGTGGTACTTGGTCGTACCGGGGAGCTTGGAGTGGAAGGGGTTGACCTTCGCCATGGTTGAATGCCTTTCGGTTGGCGCCGCAGAAGCCGGTTCTGGTTGCAAGCCTGGGTCCGGCTTCTGCGGCCCTGCCCGCGACGGGCAGTGACGCCATTTTGGCACGGGGGTATGACAACACCGGGGATGGTGCATCGGGACACCGTGATCACACCGCCATGTGGACGCGAAGCATCCACCAGCGCGCTAGGTCAGGGACCTAGCGTTGCGCCATGGCACCCCAAGCAAAGGTTGGCGATCAGCCCGTCAACGTCAGGCTGCCTCGTGAACTTCACGAGGCGGTGTTGGATCGGGCCCGAGTGGAAGATCGAACGCTGGCGCAAACCGTCCGCGTCGCTCTCCGGTACTACCTGCAGGAGACGACGCCAGTCGCTGGCGCCTGAGCTTCTCGGTACAGAAGGACGGAGCCCGCCTTGCTAGGCGGGCTCCGTCGCGTCCGGCGGCCTCGCCGGTAACGGATGCTTCTGGGCCGGATCCCTCCCAGAGTCCTCCCAAAGACCTCCCAAAACCCCTGGTCACCAGTGGCCAACAGCGGACACCAGACGGGAACACGCATCAGGCCCTGACCGTTGCGGATGCGCTGGTCAGGGCCTAGATTTCTGCAGCGCCCTCGGGGCGACTCGAACGCCCGCACACGGCTCCGGAGGCCGATGCTCTATCCGCTGAGCTACGAGGGCTGGGGCGACCACCATAGCGACGGGCGTGGGGGCGAACCCCATGGGATCGGGCCGCCGGGCGACCCGTAGGATGCCCGCCATGCCCACGACGGTGCTGGTGGTCGAGGACGACCCGGTGATCATCGACCTGCTGACCCTGACCCTCGAGCTCGAGGGCTGGACGGTCCTGCGGGCCAAGGACGCCGTCAGTGCGTTCGAGGTCGCCCGGGCCGAGAGCCCCGACATCGTGGTCAGCGATGTGATGATGCCGGGGCGCAGCGGCCTCGACCTGATCGCCGACCTGGCCTCGGACGTGGGCACGGCGGGGATCCCCGTCATCCTCCTGTCGGCCCGGGCCCTGGCCGCCGAGGTGGCCGAGGGCTACAGCGCCGGCGCCGTCGACTACGTCACCAAGCCCTTCGACCCGGACGATCTGATCGAGCGCATCCAGAAGGTCCTCGACGGCCGCGCCGACGAGAACCGCACCGACGAGAACCGCCCGTGAGCTCGCTCCCCTGGGGGCTGCTGCCGGACACCGCCGAGGTCGGGGTCGACGGTGAGCTGATGGTCGGGGGCTGCCGCCTGGCCGACCTGGCCGGGGCCTACGGCACGCCGCTCTTCGTCTACGACGAGGCCCACCTGCGGGCCCGGTGCCGTGAGGCGCTGGCCGCCTTCGGAGACGGAGTCGCCTACGCCACCAAGGCCTTCCTCTGCCGGGCCATGGCCCGCATCGCCCACGAGGAGGGGCTCCACCTCGACGTGGCCACATCGGGCGAGCTCCACGTCGCCCTGTCCGCCGGCGTCCCGCCCGAGCGGCTGGTCATGCACGGCAACAACAAGTCCGAGGCCGAGCTGGTCGCGGCCCGGAAGGAGGGGGTCGGGCGCATCGTGGTCGACTCCTTCGACGAGCTCGACCGGCTGGAGCGCCTCCACGAGGTCGACGGCGTCGTCCCCACGGTCCTCCTCCGGGTGACGCCCGGCGTCGAGGCCCACACCCACGAGTTCATCAAGACGGGCCAGGACGACTCGAAGTTCGGCTTCACCCTCTCCACCGGCGCCGCCGCCGAGGCGCTCGAGCGGGCGCACAAGAGCGCGGCGGTGGACGTCCGAGGGATCCACTTCCACATCGGCAGCCAGGTCTTCGTGGCCGACTTCTTCCACGACGCGGTGGCCGCCGTGGCCGAGTGGTTCAACGGCCTGGGCCTGCCCGAGCTGTCGATCGGCGGCGGTGCCGGCGTCGCCTACGTCGAGGGCGAGAAGGCCCCGACCATCACCGAGTGGGGCGCCGCCGTCCGTCAGGCCTGCGCCGAGGCCGGCATCACCGCCCGGGTGACCGCCGAGCCGGGCCGGGCCATCGCCGCCGCCGCGGCGGTCACCGTCTACACCGTCGGCACGATCAAGGTCCTGCCCGGCATCCGCACCTACGTGGCCGTCGACGGGGGCATGAGCGACAACCCCCGGCCCGTCCTCTACGGCAGCGGCTACGAGACCTTCCTCCCCCGGGCGCCCGAGGCCGAGCGGTCCCGGAGGGTCACCGTCGTGGGGAAGCACTGCGAGTCGGGCGACCTCCTGGTCCGCGACGCGCGGGTCCCGGCCGACCTCGCCGTGGGCGACCTCCTGGCCACGCCCGTCACCGGCGCCTACGGCCACTCGATGGGCTCGAACTACAACAAGGTCCTCCGCCCCGCCGTGGTCTTCGTGGCCGACGGCGAGGCCCGGCTGGTCGTCCGGCGGGAGACCCCCGACGACCTCCTCGCCACCGACGTCGGATAGGGCAGCCGTGGAGAAGGTCATCTGGGTGGCGCGGGGGAGCGCGGCGGCGGACCGGGGCGACCTGCGCCACGCCCTCGTGGGCGGGCTGGCCCCGACCCTGCTGGCCGAGCCGGCGGTGCGGGGGCTGAGCATGGCGATCGACGACCCCGAGGCCGACGTGGCGCCGCCCGTGCCCTGGCCCGACGGCGAGCCGGTGCTGCTGGCCACCATCTCGACCTGGCTGGCGGCGTACGACCACGGCGGCTCGGTCGAGGACCGGATCAGGACCACGGCCGACGCCCTCGACCTGACCGTCCACGGCTACGTGGTCACCGAATCGCTCTACACCGAGTACGGCGAGTCGCCCCACGGCGGGCCCCGGGACTGGCCCGACGGGGCGCGGTCGCCCGGCGTGCTCACCGTCGGCCTGCTCCAGAAGCCGGAGGGGCACGACCGGCTGGCCTGGCTGCGCCACTGGCACGGCGTGCAGTCGCCCGAGTCGGCCGAGCTCCAGCCCCGCTGCCGCTACGTCCGCAACCTGGTGGTCCTCCCCCTGGCCGACGACGCCCCGCCGCTCGACGGCATCGTCGACGAGGCCTGGCCGTCGAACGCCCACGTCTCCGACCCCGACCTCTTCTACAACGGCGGCGGCGACCCGGCGGTCGTCCAGGCCCACGTCGAGCGGATGCTCACCAACGTCACCGCCTTCCTCGACCTGGTCACCTTCCGCAGCGCCACCATGGGCGAGTACCTCTTCCGCACCCCCTCGGCCTGATCCGGCCTGAGCCCGGCCGGACCGCGACGACGCAGGTCGACCTTCCTGCGCGGTCGAGTGCCGCAGGCGGTGCACCACCGCGCGAGAACGGGGCCTCCGCCGTTCCGGCGCGGTGGCGGTCCGCCGCCGGCGCACCACCGCGCCGGAACGACCCCGCGCCGGTTGACCTTCCTGCGCGGCAGCGGTCCGCCGGCGGTTCACGACCGCGCCGGTCGACCTTCCTGCGCGGTGGGGGACCGGCCCAGCGGCGCCCACCTGGGTGGGGGCGGTGACCTGGGGCAGCATGGGGCGGTGATCCCGGTCGTGACCCCCGAGGAGATGGGCGCCATCGACGCCGCCGCCCCCGAGCCGGTCGAGGTCCTGATCGAGCGGGCGGGCGAGGCGACCTTCCGGGCCGCCCTCGACCTGCTGGGCGGGACCTACGGCCGCCGGGTCGTCCTGGTCGCCGGGAAGGGCAACAACGGTGCCGACGGGCGCAGTGCCGCCCGCCGCCTCCGCCGCCGCGGGGTCCGGGTGGTCGAGCTCGACCCCACCGCCCTGCCCGCCGTGCTGCCCCGGGCCGACCTCCTCCTCGACGCCGCCTACGGCACCGGCTTCCGCGGCGAGTGGAGCCCACCGCCCGTCCCCGACGGGGCGGCCGTCCTCGCCGTCGACATCCCCTCGGGCGTCGACGGCCTCACCGGGGTGGCGCACGGCGACCCGTGGCCGGCCGACCTCACCGTCACCTTCGCCGCCCTCAAGCCCGGCCTCCTCCTGCGGGACGGGCCCGACCTCGCCGGCGATGTCCACCTCGCCGACATCGGGCTCGACACCGGCCGCGCCCGGACCCACCTGGTCGAGCGGGCCGACCTCGCCGCCTGGCTGCCCGACTGGGCCCACGACGCCCACAAGTGGCAGGCCGCGTGCTGGATCGTCGCCGGCTCGCCGGGGATGACGGGCGCCGCCCACCTCAGCGCGTCGGGGGCGCAGCGTGCCGGCGCCGGCTACGTCCGCCTGTCGACGCCCGGGCTGGAGCGGGACCCGGGGGCTCCGGTCGAGGTCGTCGGCATCGAGCTCCCGGCCGAGGGCTGGGCCGACGACGTCCTGGCCGACGTCGACCGCATCGCCGCCCTCGGCGTCGGCCCCGGCCTGGGCCGCGCCGACGAGACGCTCGCGGCCGTCCGCACGCTCGTCGCCGCCACCGACCGACCCACGATCGTCGTCGACGGCGACGGCCTGGCCGCCCTGGCCGACGACGTCGACGGCCGACTGACGGGCGGTGACGTCCCATCCGTCGTCCTCACCCCCCACGACGGCGAGCTGGCCCGCCTCGGCGCGGACGTGGAGGCCCCGGACCGCATCGCCGAGGTCCGGGCCCTGGCCGCCCGGCGCGGGGCGGTGGTGCTGGCCAAGGGCTCGACCACCGTGGTCGCCGCCCCCGACGGCCGGGTGCTGCTCGCCACCGCCGGCGATGCCCGGCTGGCCACCGCCGGCACCGGCGACGTGCTCACCGGTGTCCTCACCGCCCTGCTGGCCCAGGGCCTCGAGCCCCTGGAGGCGGCCGCCGCCGCGGCCCACCTCCACGGGCGGGCGGGGGCCCTAGCCTGGCGCCGCGGCCTGGTCGCCAGCGACGTTGCCGCCCATCTGCCCGAGGCCCTGGCCGAGATCGACGACCCCCCGAAGGACTGACGTGCCCCGAAGCATGCCTGTGCGCGATGCCATGACGACCGACGTGCTGACGTTCGCGCCCGACGACACCGTCGAGGCCGCCATGCGCATCCTGGTCGACCGGGGCATCGACGCCGGACCGGTGGTGGACGCCGATGGTCAGGTCGTCGGGCTGCTCAGCACCGGCGACCTCATCGTGGCCGAGGGCCAGGTCCACGTGCCCACGGTCTTCAGCCTCCTCGGCGCCACCATCGAGCTGCCGGGCGAGCGCAAGAAGT
>DATHEV010000274.1:0-2553 GCA_035318405.1 Iamia sp. | reverse complement strand
CCAGACCCGGACGACCTGGTTCCCGAACAGCCGGGGACGGGGGTCGTTGTCGTCGGTGACACCGAGGACCTTGGCCGCATGCTCGGCGATGAGCACCGCCAGACGGTCGTGGTGTCCGGCGAAGCGGTCCGCCAGCGTGGGGACCGTGTAGGACACCCGCGTCTGCACCCGCACCAGCTCGAGACGCTCGACGATGTCCTGGGAGAGATGCTCCAGGATCGCCGCCGCCGTCTGGCCGAGCGGTTCGTCGGGTCGCGATGCGAGCAGCTCGGCCAGCTCGCGTTCACGGCGGGTGTGCTCTGTGAGCAGCACCGCATCCTTGGTGGCGTAGTACCGGAAGAAGGTCCGTTGGGACACTCCGGCGGCGTCGGTGATGTCTTGCACCGTCGTCTCGTCGTATCCCCGTTCAAGGAACAAGTCGATCGCCGAACGCTGGAGAGCGGTCGACGTCGCTTGCTTCTTCCGGGCCCGTAGTCCCATCTGAGTCGCAGCCATGGCGACACGGTACCCCGTCACCGCCCGCAGATTGACCGTCCGGTCGGGCGGGCGGGGGGTCTCGTCGTCGCCGCCACCAGGGGTGACCGGGGCTACCGTCGTCCTGTGGACAGGGTCGAGGCTGCGCGCGAGCTGGGCGTGCCGAGCAGCGCCGCGCCCGCGCTGGTCGAGAAGGCCTTCCGGCGAGCGGCCCGCAACCGCCATCCCGACGTCGGCGGCGACCCCGTCGCCTTCCGGCGCGCCACCGAGGCTCGAGCGATCCTCCTGCGGCCCCGTCAGAGCGACGCCATGGACCGGGTCGTGCAGATCATCATCCGCCACCACCCGGTGGTTCGCCTGGTCGAGGCCCTCGCTCGCGCCATCGAGCGCAACACGCCGGTGCGCTGAGGTTCTGAGTGAAGGGGCCGACGTGACGGGTGGCGCCGCTGGTGTCGTTGGCCGGCGTGCGGTCGGGCCCTAGGGTCGATCGACGACATGTGGACGACAGCAGCTGCCCAGCTCGCCCTCCTGCGCGCCGCCTCCAGCGGCACCGATGACGACGAGGGGGCCGCCTACCGCTGGGTCGAGCGGCAGACCGGCAGCGAGGACTGGGCCTCGGTGGCCAGCTGGGTGGTCGACAAGCCCTTCCGGATCCTGCTCCTCTGGGTCATCGCCTGGATCCTGTCCCGGGTGGTCCGGCGGCTCATCCGGCGGTTCAACGACAAGCTGGTCGGGTCGGTGGGCTCGGGCCGGATCAAGCGGGCCCGCGACCGGGCGCCGAACATCCTCATCAGCACCCAGGTCCCCAGCGTGCGCTCGGCGGCGCGGGCCGAGACGATCAGCGGCGTCCTCAAGAGCGTGTCGTCGGGCGTCATCTACGTGTTCGCCCTCGTGTACACGCTCGACGTCCTGGGGCTGAACCTCGGGCCCCTGATCGCCGGGGCCGGCGTCGTCGGCGTCGCCCTCGGCTTCGGCGCCCAGAGCCTGGTCCGGGACTTCCTGGCCGGCACCTTCATCCTGCTGGAGGACCAGTACGGCGTGGGCGACGTGGTCGACCTGGGCGATGCCGTCGGCACCGTCGAGGCCCTCAACCTGCGCACCACCCGGCTCCGCGACGTCAACGGCACCGTCTGGCACGTGCCCAACGGCGAGATCCTGCGCGTCGGCAACAAGTCCCAGCAGTGGGCCCGGGCGCTCCTCGACATCGTGGTGGCCCACGGCACCGACGTCGACACCGCCCTGAGGATCCTCAAGGACGTGGCCGACGAGGTGGCGGGTCGACCCGAGATGGCCGCCGACGTGCTGGAGGAGGCCGAGGTGTGGGGCGTCGAGGCCCTCACCCAGATGGGCATCACGCTGCGGCTGGTGATCAAGACGCTGCCCGGCTCGCAGTGGAAGGTGATGCGGGCGCTGCGCCAGGAGATCCGTGCCGGCCTGGCCGAGGCCGGGATCCAGATGTCGGCCCCGCCGGGCGTGGTGGCCCCCGGCGACGCCGGCCCCGCCTGAAGCCTCCGGGTGTGCGGCGGGCGGGGGCCCGCAACTACCGTGCCCCGGCGATGGCCGACGACACCCGCCCCGACCTGGAGAAGGTCCACCCCCGCCCCGACCAGGCGGAGGAGCCGGCCGACGACGTCGGGGCCAGCAACGTCGACCTCGACGAGGCCCGCCACGGCGCCGACCACGTCTCCCCGGCCGTGCCCGAGCCGGGCCACGAGCCCGACCACGGCCACGGCCACGACGATCACGATGACCACGGCGACCACCCGGTCGAGGATCCGCGCTGGGTCGTGGCGCCGATCGCCGTCGGTCTCTTCCTCGGCGTGATCCTGATCATCGTGCTCGGCCTCGCCTCCGGCGCGACCCCCTTCCACCTGCTCTGACCTGCGGCGGAACGGCCCCGCTTCAGTCCTGCGGGCGGCAGCCGATGGCAGTCCGTGCCCCCGCGCTCCGATGGGGGTGCTCCACGCGGGATGATGGCGAGGTGGCGGACGGGTGCACGCAGTGACCGGGGGGATGGCCGAGATGGATGCGACGGTGGACGAGGGCGGGCGGCTGCACCGTCGGGCCCTGTCCGACGAG
>DATHEV010000273.1:0-5783 GCA_035318405.1 Iamia sp. | reverse complement strand
ATCGCGGCGCGCTGGTCGCTCGGCGGTCGCAGCACGGAGGCACTCATCGGTGAGGCGATGGACGGCCCGTTCGCGCTCGACCTGCGGCGCGACGGACCCCACGGCCTGATCGCCGGCACCACCGGCGCCGGCAAGTCCGAGCTGCTCCAGACCCTCGTGGCCTCGCTGGCCCTGGGCAACCGGCCCGACGCCCTGTCGTTCGTCCTCGTCGACTACAAGGGCGGCGCCGCCTTCCGGGACTGCGCCCGCCTGCCGCACTGCGCCGGGCTCATCACGGACCTCGACGGCCACCTGGTCGACCGGGCCCTGAAGAGCCTCGACGCCGAGCTGAAGCGCCGCGAGCGGGTGCTGGCCGATGCCGGCGCCAAGGACATCGACGACCTGATCGCCGGCGGTGGCAGCCTGCCCCGCCTGGTGATCGTCATCGACGAGTTCGCCTCGCTGGTCGAGGAGGTGCCCGACTTCGTCACCGGCGTGGTGGGCATCGGCATGCGGGGCCGCAGCCTGGGCGTGCACGTGGTGCTCGCCACCCAGCGCCCCGGGGGCGTCGTCACCGCCGACCTCCGGGCCAACGTCAACCTCCGGCTGTGCCTGCGGGTGGCCGACGCCCAGGAGTCCACCGACGTGGTCGAGGTGCCCGACGCGGCGTCGATCCCCCGTTCGCTCCCGGGTCGGGCCCTGGCCCGGACGGGGCAGGGCGAGGTCACGACCTTCCAGACGGCCCGCGTGGGTGGGCCCCGCGCCGGGGGGCCGGCCGCCGCGGTCCCCACCGAGGCGGCGGCCGCCACCCTCGAGGCCCTGGGCACCGACCCGCTCCCCGACGACGTCGCCGATGGCGCCAACGACGCCGTGGCCGACGCGACCGAGACCGACCTGTCGGCGCTGGTCGATGCCGTCGTCGGGGCGGCCGAGGCCGAGGCCCTCGCCATCCCCGCCGCCCCGTGGCTGGCCCCGCTGGCCGACGTCGTCCCGCTGAGCGTCGTCGAGGCGGCGCCGGCGACGCTGGTCGGCCCGGTGGGCGGGCCCCTGACCGTGCCCGTCGGCCTGGCCGACCTGCCCGCCCAGCAGGCCCAGGTGCCCTTTGGCCTCGACCTCGACCGGGTCGGCAACCTGGCGGTGGTGGGCACCGCCCGCAGCGGCCGCTCGACCCTGGTGCGCACGCTCGTCGGCGGTCTCGCCCGCCGGGTCGGGGCCGACGACCTCCACGTGTACGCCATCGACGGCAGCGGCCGCGGGCTGGCCGGGCTGGCAGTGCTGCCCCACGTGGGAGCGGTGGCCCCGGTCGACGACGCCGAACGGGTCGAGCGGATCGTGCGCCTGGTGGGCGACGAGGTCGACCGGCGCCAGCGCGCCGGGTCCGACGGCGATCCGTCCATCGTCCTGGTCCTCGACGGCTACGAGGCCGTGATCCACCGCTACGCCGAGCGGGACGGCGGCTGGCTCCTCGATGCCCTCGACCGGATCGTGCGGGAGGGCAGCTCCGTTGGTGTCCACACCGTGCTCACGACCGACCGCACCGGGTTCAGCCTGCGGCTGGCCTCGGCCTTCCCGGCCCGGCTGGTGCTGCGCCAGGCCGACCGCGACGACGACGCCGTCGTGGGCCTCGACCCGCGCCAGGTGCCCAGCGTGCGGCCCCCGGGCCGGGCCGTGTGGGCCGACGGCGGGGTCGAGGTCCAGGTCGGGCATCTGGGCACCGACCCCTCGGCCGCGGCCCAGGACGCCGCCCTCGCCGCGGTGGCCGACCGGGTCATTGCCCCGGCGCGCCGGCCCCGCCGGGTCGAGCCCCTGCCCGACGTGGTCGATCTCGCCGCCGTCGCCGGCGCCGAGCGAGGCGGGACCGAGGCCGTGGTGGGCATCGACGCCGACGCCGCGCCGGTGCTGGTCGACGTGGCCGCCCTGGCCCCGGGTTACGTGGTCGCGGGGCCGGCGGGGACGGGTCGCTCGACGGCGCTGCTGGCCCTGCTCCAGAGCCTGCCCGGCCTCGACGACGGGCGCCTCCGGGCCGTCGTGCTCACCCCCCGGCCGTCGCCCCTGCGCCAGATCGACCACCCGGCCGTCACCGTGCTGGGCGGAGCGATCGACGCCGACGATCTGGAGGACGCCCTCGACGAGGCGCTCGAGGCGGCCACGGTGGGCGCCCTGCTGGTGATCGACGATGCCGAGCTCGTCCCCGACGGGAAGCTGACCCGCCTGCTCGAGACCCGGGTCCGCGGCGGGCGGGACGAGGGCCTGGCCGTGGTGGTGGCGGCCACCACCGACGACCTCCTGCTGCACCGCTACCGGGGCTGGCTGGCCGACCTGCGCCGGGCCCGCACCGGCCTGCTGCTGGCGCCGGGCTCGCCCACCGACGGCGAGGTCTTCGACCTCAAGCTGCCCCGCAGCACCGGTGGGACCGTGCCGCCGGGTCGCGGCCTGGTCGTCGACCGGGGCCGGGCCGAGCCGGTCCAGGTGGCCTGGCCGACCGTCGCCGTCGCCGCGACCTGAGGCGCCGTGGACCGGTCGCCCCCGTCCCTCCGCCCCGATCACCCGATCGGGGGTGGGCACCCCAGGGATGAGCAGGGGGGCCGTGGGTATGCTCCGCCCCTCGTCGGCGCCCCTCCGCGACGAGCGTGGCGACCAGGAGGTCAGATGCAGCGGAGCGCCGGGCTCGACATGCCTCCGGTCCCCGGTCTCACCCTCCCGACCGCCCTGCCGCCCGCCGCCGACGGTCATCCCCGGTGGGAGATCTCCCGGGCCGGCGAGCGGGTCGTGCTGCACGAGGGCGATGGGCGCCGCAAGCGCGGGCGGGAGCGGCGGCCCTTCGAGGCCCGGCTGGCGGTGCTGATCGGTCTCGGTGCGGTGCCCGGCCTCGAGCGCGTCCTCGACGGCGGGGTCGCCGGCGGCCGGCCGTGGTGGACGACGCCCCTGCCGACGAGCCCGACCGACCTGCCCATCCCCACCTCGGTCGAGCGCGCCGTCGCCGTCGGGGTCGACGTCGCCACCGCCCTGGGCCGGCTCCACGCCGCCGGCCTGATCCACGGCCGGGTCGCCCCCGGCGCCGTCCTGGCCGTCGAGGGCGGCGCCCGTCTGGCGGTGAGCCCCGAGCCGCCACCGGTGCCGACCGCGGACGACGGCGAGCCCGCCCCGGCCCACGTCCCGCCCGAGGTCCTCGAGGGACGGCCGTGGACGCCGGCCGGCGACATGTGGGCCCTGGCCTCCACCCTCTTCACCCTGCTCGAGGGGGCGGCGCCGTATGCCGCCGAGGCGGCTCGGGGCGTGGCCGACGTCCTGTTGGCCATCACCCTCGGCGGGCGGTCGTCGTTCGTGCGCCCCGACGTCGGTCCGGCCCTGCGGCGGGCGCTCGAGCGCGGGCTCGACCCCGACCCGGAGCGGCGGCCCAGCGCCTCGTCCTTCGGCGCCCTGCTGGTGGCCGCCACCGGGGTGGCGCTGGCCGACCGGCTCGACACCGTCGCCCCACCCGCGCCCGCCGGCGGCCCGGGGCGGCCGGCTCTGGCGCTCGACCCCGAGGCGGCGGGCGACATCACCGCCGTGGGCCGGCCGCTCGGATCGGCCTACCTCCTCACCGAGCCCATCGGGCGCGGCGGCATGGGCCGGGTGTGGCGCGGGGTCCGGCGCTCCGACGGCTCGGCCGTGGCCGTCAAGATCCTGCGGCCCGAGCTGGCCGACGACCCCGACCAGGTCGCCCGCTTCCTGACCGAGCGCAACGCCCTGCGATCGGTGGTCGACCCGCACGTCGTCCAGGTGCACGACCTGGTGGTCGAGGGCTCGGTGCTGGCCATCGTGATGGACCTGGTGACCGGGGGCGACCTGCGCACCCACCTGTCGGCCACCGGGCCGCTCCCGCCGGCCGAGGCGACCACGTTGCTCGCCGGCGTGGCCACCGGGCTGGCCGCCGTGCACCGGGCCGGCATCGTCCACCGCGACGTCAAGCCGGAGAACGTCCTGCTCTCCGGGGGCGACCCGCCCGTCCGGCTCACCGACTTCGGGGTGGCCCGGGTGGTCGACGGCCCCCAGCTCACCCGGCCCACCCAGCTGGTGGGCACGCCCGACTACGTGGCCCCCGAGCTGGCCGCCGGGCGCCACCCCGCCCCGGCGTCCGACGTCTACGCCCTCGGCGTGCTGGCCTACGAGGCCCTGGCCGGACGGCGCCCGTTCGTCGGTCCGACCCCCGCCGCCGTCCTGCGGGCGCACCTCGACGAGGCCCCGATCGTGCCGCCGGGCATCGACCTCGCCCTGTGGGAGGTCGTCGACCGCTGTCTGGCCAAGGACCCCGCGACCCGGCCGCCCGCCGATGCGGTGGCCGCCCGCCTGGCCGAGCTCGTCCCCGCCCTCGAGGGCCGCCCCGCCCTCGATCTGCTGCCCGTCGGCGCACCCCCCGCCGGTGCGGCCGTCGCCCCGTCGATGCCCGCGCCGGAGGCTCTCGGCGCCGTGCCCGTCGCCGCGCCCTCCGGTCGGGTGCTCGACGGCCCGGCCGGGCCCGACGACGACCGCCTGTCGACCCGGGCCGGGCGCCGGCCGGTCGAGCCGCCCCCGCCCGAGCCCGACCGGCGGCGGCGCTGGCCGTGGGCGGCGGCCCTCGTCGCCGCCATCGTGCTCATCGGCGCCGCCGGCTTCTGGACGGCACGACGCGACGCCGGGCCCGACACCGACACGGCGGCGACCACGACCATGCCCGCGGACCTGTCGCTCCGGTACGTCGCCCTGCCCGTGACCGCGGCGGCCCTCACCGACGAGGGCCGGGCCGTCGTCGAGTACGTCCCGGGCACGGCGGCCGACGACGACACGCGCATGCGGGTCCAGGTCCAGGCCACCGGCTCGGACCCGTCCGACCCCGAGGTCGTCCGGTCGAGCGAGTTCCAGGCGGTGGGCGGCCGGGGCGGGGCCTCGACCGACGACGACGTCGTCCTCACCCTCGACTCCGACGATGACGGCGTCAACGACGGCATCAGCTTCCGCCTGCCCGACGACGCACCCGACTCGTGCGTCCTCGTCCTGTTCCCCTACGAGGGCACCGAGCCCCAGCCGGCCGACCTCGGCCTCACGACCTTTGCCCCCGAGTGCACCAGGATCGATCCGTGACCTCCACCTCCTCCGACCAGCATCCGGGTGCCGTCGACGCCCAGGCCGTCCAGTGGTTCCGCGACCGGGCCGAGGCCCTCCAGGCCAACGTCGAGGCCGTCATCACCGGCAAGCCCGAGGTCGTCCGTCTCGCCCTCGTCGCCCTCTTCGCCGAGGGCCACCTGCTGGTCGAGGACGTCCCGGGGGTGGGCAAGACCACCCTCGCCCGGTGCCTGGCCACGTCGATCGACGCCGGTTGGCACCGCATCCAGTTCACGCCGGACCTGCTGCCCTCGGACATCACCGGCGTGTCGATCTGGAACCAGGGGAGCGCGGTCTTCGAGTTCCGCCCGGGGCCGGTGTTCGCCAACGTGGTCGTGGCCGACGAGATCAACCGGGCCTCGCCCAAGGCCCAGTCGGCCCTGCTCGAGGTGATGGAGGAGCGCCAGGTCACCACGGAGGGCACGACCCGGCCCGTGCCCCGGCCGTTCCTCGTCCTGGCCACCCAGAACCCCATCGACCTCGACGGCACCTACCGGCTGCCCGAGGCGCAGCTCGACCGCTTCCTCATGCGGATCGGCGTGGGCTATCCGTCGGCCGAGGAGGAGGCCGGTCTCCTCGATCAGCGGTCCGCCACGGGGCTGCCCGAGATCGGGGCCGTGGTCGCGCTCGACGACGTGCGCCGCATGATCGAGCTGGCCGCGCGGGCCCACGTCGACCCCGCC
>DATHEV010000272.1:0-2614 GCA_035318405.1 Iamia sp. | reverse complement strand
GGCGGGGTCGATCGACTGGATCGCTCGGCAGGGCTCGGAGACGACACCCCCGTCCCCCGGCGACCAGGTCCGCCTCGCCGTCGCCGCCGGGCGCACGCACCTGTTCGACGCCGAGCTGGGCACCCGCATCGAGGGCTCGGGCACGGCGGCGGCCCCGCCCGTCCCGAGCCTCGCCAAGGACGTGGCGGCCGGCGCCGCCCTCGGCCAGGGCGAGGTCGACCTCGACGACCAGACCTCCGGCAAGCCGAGGCCCCCGGGCTCGGCCGCGACGAGCGGCACGATCGGAGCCGCCGGGGTCGCCGGCCTGCTCGACAAGGGCGGCCCTGGCTGATGGCCGGTCGCATCAGGGAGCTGCTGGGCGGCGACACCAGCGATGAGGGGCGGGTCTCCGACACCGGCCGGGTCAAGGAGTCGCTGATCGCGCTGCTGTTCCTCAGCCCGTCGATCGTGATCTTCGCCGCCTTCTTCTTCTATCCCTTCGAGCAGCTGGTGCTCCGGGGCCTCTACCGCAACAACACCGCGGGCACGAACCTCCGCTACGTGGGCTGGTCCCAGTACGGCGACGTCCTCGGATCGGACGACTTCCTCGGCGCCCTCTGGCGCAGCATCCAGTACGTGATCTTCACGGTGCCCGCCGGCCTGATCCTGGGGACGCTGCTCGCCGTCGCCGCCAACCGCAAGCTCAAGGGCAGCAAGATCTTCCAGGCGATCTTCTCGTCCACCATCGCCACCTCGGCGGCGGTGGCGTCGGTCGTGTTCCTCGTCCTCCTCAACCCGCAGATCGGCGTCATCAAGGGCGGCATCCCGCCCTTCGAGCTCGACCGAGCGCTGCTCGACAACCCGTCCGGGGTGATGGACTTCGGTCTCTTCCACCTGAGCACGCCGTTCACCGGCGCCCTCTTCGGCGTGGCCCTCTCGTCGATCTGGCAGAACGTGGGACTGTCGTTCGTGATCGTCCTCGCCGGGTTGCAGGCGATCCCCAAGGAGGTCGACGAGGCCGCCGCCCTCGACGGCTACGGGCCGGTGCGGCGGTTCTTCCGCATCACCCTCCCGCTGCTGTCGCCGGTGCTCATGTTCCTGGTGGTGGTGCTGGTGATCTTCGCCCTCCAGGCCTTCGCCCCGATCGAGTTCCTCACCCAGGGCGGGCCCGCCGGCTCCACCCGGACCCTCGTGTTCGAGATCTTCCAGAGACAGACCCCGAACAAGCTCCACGAGGGGGCGATCATGTCGGTCGGGCTGTTCGGGGTGACGTTCATCGTGACCCTGCTCCAGTTCCTCCTGCTCGAGAAGCGGGTGCACTATGGGAGCTGAGCGCACCGCCCCCGGCTGGATGACCTCGCGGTGGTTCGCAGCCGTCGTGATGATCGTCTGCGTGCCGCTGTCGCTCGCCCTCTACGGGGCGTTCATCAGGGTGGCGGCGGAGCCGACGGACCTCGTGGCCTGGCTGGTCCTGGCCGCCACCGTCGGCATCACGGTCGGGTTCTTCTCCTTCCAGCCGCGTGAGAACCGCTGGTACCTCGCCCTCACCGCCCTGGCCGTGATCGTGCTGGCCCCGATCTACTTCCTCATCGTCCGGGCCATCTCCGACCCGTCGAAGTCGTTCACCAGCTCGGTGCTCACCCCGGTCGGCGTGCGCTTCGACGGGTTCAGCAAGGCGTGGTCCCGCGGTGACCTCGACGCCGCCATGCTCCGGACCCTCATCGTCACCCTGCTCATCACCACCCTCCAGGTGGCGACCTCGGTGCTGGCCGCCTACGCCTTCGCCTTCCTCAGCTTCCCGTTGAAGAAGGTGGTGTTCGCCTTCTTCATGGCCACGCTGCTGTTGCCCCTCGAGGTGACCCTCCTGCCGAACCTGCAGACCATGCGCGACCTCGACTGGTTCAACACCTACCAGGGGCTGGTGGTGCCGTTCGCGGCGTCGGCGTTCGGCACCTTCCTGATCCGCCAGGGCTTCCTCGGCATCCCCAGCGAGATCCGGGATGCCGCCCGGCTCGAGGGGTGGGGGCACTTCGCCTTCCTCTGGAAGTTCGCCGTGCCCCTCACCCGGCCGGTGATCGCCAGCTTCACCGTCATCTCGTTCCTCGGCGCCTTCAACCAGTACCTCTGGCCCCGGGCCGTCATCACCGACACCGAGAAGTGGAGCACGGTGCAGCTCGCGCTGCGCGGCCTCACCACCTCGGTCGAGGAGTCCCACATCTCGGTGGCCGGCGCCATCATCACCGCCGTCCCCATCGTCATCCTGCTCGCCCTTTTCCAGCGTCAGATCGTGAGCGGGCTCACGGCTGGCGCGGTCAAGGGCTGACCCCCGAGGAACCCCATGACATCCCGATCCCCTCGAGCCCGCCGCCGTCTGGCCTCCGGTCTCGCCGCCACCGCCCTGGTGCTCGCCTCGTCGGCGTGCATCCGCCAGGAGGGCAACGCCACCTCCGGTGGGGGAGGCACGCCGGCCGGCCCGGTCGCCCCCGACAACCTGCCGGACTGCCCCGTCGATGCCCTCGAGACGGCGGAGGGCACGGTGGACATCGAGCTGTGGCACTCGTTCGTCGGTGAGACCAAGCTCTACATGGAGGCGCTCACCGAGGAGTACAACGCCAGCCAGGACAAGGTGAACCTC
>DATHEV010000271.1:0-2860 GCA_035318405.1 Iamia sp. | reverse complement strand
ACCGTGCCGTCGGGTTCGAGCACGAGGGTGAAACCGCCTTCGTGGACCCGGTGGTGGTGGTACCGGCAGAGGGGGACGAGGTTGGCCAGGTCGGTGCGACCCCGCCCGCTCTGCGGGTCGGGGTCCCAATCGTCGACGTGGTGGGCCTCGCACCAGTCGATCGGGGCGTCGCAGCCGGGGAAGGCGCAGTGGCGGGCATGGCGGAAGCGGAGCGCCCGGCGCTGGGACCGGTTGGCCAACCGGATGTCCTTGCCGGCGTCGAGGACCTCGCCGTCGGCCGAGACCACCAGCCGGTGGAGATCGGCGCCGCAGAGGAGCCTGCTCAGCGAGGCGGGGTGGAGCGGGGTGCCGTCGACGTGCTCGCAGATGCGGGTCTTGATGTCGTCGGAGTCGGTGACGGGCTCGCCTCGGAGCGTCCTCTCGTCGCAGATGACCTCGACCGAGGGCCGGGCGCGGCCGTGCTTGGTCCCGACGTGGCCGCGGCGGACGACGATCTGCACGAGGGCCTGCCCTCGTCGCTCGGCGGGCGAGAGCCCGTCCTCGGGACCGAAGATCCCGACCCTGAACATCTCGTCGACCTCGGCATCGATGGCGCCCCGGACGATGGCGCCGTGTTCGGCGTCCATCTCGCCGTCGAGGACGTAGCGCCCCTCGAAGGTCTGGGCCAGTGAGACCGCCACGCGTGGGGCGGTCTCCTCGACCGGCTCGTCGGGGTCGATCGAGCCGACGTAGAGGCGGGCCGCCTGCTGCCAGGCCCGGAGGAAGCGCCCGGCATCGACGACCCGGAGATCGGCGACCTCACCCACCAGGTACGCCTCCTGCTCGGCGAAGACGTCGGCGATCTCGGGGATGCGGGTCTCGGCGAGCAGGTCGACCTTGACCCGTCCGAGCCGTCCGGCCCGGAAGGCGGCGGCCACGACGGGCATGTCCCGGAGCGTGCGCGCCAGCTGGACGTCGGCCCCGCACCGGGAACGGGTCTGGTCGACTCGAGCGGTCAGCCACCCGGCGGTGGTCCGAGCGGCGTCCGCGGCGAACAGCATCCGCCGATCGAAGGTGTCGGTGGCGGCGATCAGCGCCCCCTCGACCTTGGCCCTGAGCGCGTGGAGGGCGAGCAGCCGCTCGACGATCTCACCATCGGTCAGACCATCCAGGTCGACGTCGAAACGGGTGGGATTCACATGGAGAAGTGTAGCGAACATTCGCGCGCAGATCAACCGCAAACCCAAGGAAAATAAGGGTTTGCCACCAACGAGGTGAGCCCGGCAGACGACGGCTGAGCACCCGGAAGAGACCCGAGGCTCCCCCCGCCGTACCCAGCCATCGGTATGACCGACGCAAGCAACGGGAGAGCCAGACCTCCCGCGAACCGGAGCTCAGGAGATCGGCAACCCGACAGCGTCGACGCCGAGGCCGGCGACGGAGACCACGGACGGGACGTCGACGGTGCGGTGGAGGAACGCCAGCCCCACCTCACCGGAGGCGCTGGTGACCACGCCGACCTGCTTCTCGCCCACGCTGACGGGGGCGCCGACCACCAGGCCGGCACCGACGAGACCCCGCAGGTGGCGGGGGACGTTGCCGCCCCGGCTGTCGATGCGGGCGACCAGCTCCTGGCCGGTGTAGCAGCCCTTGGAGAAGCTGACCGAGGCGTCGATGACCCACTGGCCCAGCTCGGCCGGGATGACCTCGTCGGTGATCTCGGCGCCCATGCCGGGCACGCCGGCCCGGATCCGCAGCTCGTCGTACCCGGCCGGATCCAACGGGACGACGTCGACCGGCAGGTCCGACGGCAGCGTCGCCGGGTCGACGTCGAACACGTCGGATCCGACCACGCCGGGCCAGCCGCACGGCACCCCGTCGAGGACCTCGGACCCCCGCACGGCCAGCACCGGCACATCGGGGGCCAGCTCGAACGAGACCTTGGTCCTGAGCTTGAACCGCTCGAGCCGGGTGACGAGCCCCGCCCCGCCGCCGGCGTCGGTGTCGAGCCGGAAGGTCTCGGGCGCGGCCCGGTCGATCCGCAGCCAGGTGTCGACCTTGCCCTGGGGCTGGAGGACGAACGACAGGGCGGAATCGCCCACGGCCAGGGCGGTGACGTCCTGGCTGAGCTGGCCCTGGAGGTAGCCGATGGCGTCGGCCCCGGTCACCGTGACGACGTCGCGGGTGATCCGGGTGACGGTGGTCTTCATCCCCGCAGTGTGCCGGCGTGGGCTCGCCGTGCGGCCGTCATCCGCCGCGCCGCTGGCACCGCGGCCAGCAGGGCGCGGGCCTTGTTGTGGCACTCCAGGTCCTCGTGCTCGGGCACGGAGTCGGCGACGATGCCGGCGCCGGCCTGGACCGAGGCCCGGCCGTCGGGCCGGCAGATCATGGTGCGGATGGCGATGGCGGTGTCGATGGCCCCACCGAAGTCGACGTAGCCGACGACGCCGCCGTAGGGCCCCCGCTTGGCCGGTTCGAGGTCGTCGATGATCTGCATGGCCCGCACCTTGGGCGCCCCGGTGAGCGTTCCCGCCGGGATGGTGGCCCGCAGCACGTCGATGGGCGTCTTCCCGTCCACCAGCTCGCCCGACACCTGCGAGGTCAGGTGCATGACGTGGCTGTAGCGCTCCAGCGTCATCATCTCGTCGACCTGGCAGGTGCCGTACCTGACGACCCGGCCCACGTCGTTGCGGGCCAGGTCGACCAGCATCACGTGCTCGGCCAGCTCCTTGGGGTGCTCGGCCAGCTCGGCCCCGAGCCGGCGGTCCTCCTCCTCGGTGCGGCCCCGGTAGCGGGTGCCGGCGATGGGCCGGGAGATGACCTTGCCGTCCCGCAGCCGCACGAGGGGCTCGGGCGAGGCCCCGACCAGCGACACCTCGGG
>DATHEV010000270.1:0-4619 GCA_035318405.1 Iamia sp. | reverse complement strand
CGGCGTCGCACAACCTCTTCGGCGACAACGGCATCAAGCTGTTCCGCACCGGCGGGGTCAAGCTCGACGACGCCACCGAGGACCGGCTGGAGGCCGACCTCGAGGCCATCGAGGCCGAGGGCATCCCCGGATCGCCCGCCCGGCCCGGCGGCGATCTGGTCGGCGAGCTGCACTCCGCCCCCGACGCCTGGGAGCGCTACGCCCACCACCTCACCCACGACGTGCTCGACGGGCGCGACCTGGCCGGGCTCAAGGTGGTCGTCGACTGCGCCCACGGTGCCGCCTCGCAGATCGCCCCCCAGGTGCTGGCGTCGCTGGGGGCGACGGTCACCGTCCTCCACGCCGACCCCGACGGCATGAACATCAACGCCGCGTCCGGGTCCACCCACCCCGAGGCGCTCCAGCTGGCGGTCCTGGCGCGCGGGGCCGACGCCGGCCTGGCCTTCGACGGCGACGCCGACCGGGTCCTGGCCGTCGACGCGGCCGGCGAGCTCGTCGACGGCGACCAGCTCATCGCCCTGCTGGCCCTCGACATGCGCTCCCGGGGCCTGCTGCACGACGATGCCGTCGTCGTCACCGTCATGACCAACCTCGGGTTCCGCCAGGCCATGGAGGCCGAGGGCATCCGGGTCGTCGAGACGCCGGTGGGCGACCGCCACGTGCTCTCGGCGCTGGAGGAGCACGGCCTGGCCCTCGGTGGCGAGCAGTCGGGCCACATCATCCTGCGGGAGCGGGCCACCACCGGCGACGGCCTGCTGGCCGGGCTGGGCGTGCTCGACGCCGTCAAGCGGTCGGGGCGCAGCCTCGCCGAGCTCGCCGCGGTGATGACCCGCCTGCCCCAGGTGCTGCTGAACGTCCGGGTCGCCGGGTCCGCCGCCGATGCCGTCGCCTACCTCGCCCCCGAGGTCACCCAGGCCGAGATCGCCCTCGCCGGCCGGGGCCGGGTCCTGGTCCGGGCCAGCGGCACCGAGCCCCTCGTCCGGGTCATGGTCGAAGCCCCCACCGAGGACGAGGCCCGCACCACCGCCGAGTCCCTCGTCGCCGCCCTGGCGTGAACGAGGGACCTCCGGGGTTCCCTGGGGGCGCATGGGTCCTACGGTGCTGGCCATGATCATGCGACGAGGGTTGAGCGGGTTGCTGGTGCTGGGGCTGCTGGTGGCGGGCGCGGCCGCGTGCAGCGACGACGACGACGGCGGCACCGCCAAGGAGTCGACCACCACCGCGGCCGCCGGGGATGTGCAGGAGTCGACCACGACCGCAGGCGGCGGTACGGGCGACGAGGAGACCACGACCGAGAGCGAGGTCGTCGCGGCCAACGACGCCGTGATCCAGGAGTACTGCGACGCCAAGGACGCCTACAACGCCCTCCTCGACGAGTCCCTGGCCAACCCCGACGACGGCGCCCTCCAGGACCAGCTCCGTGACGCCAGCGGTCGTCTGGGAGAGGCCTCCGACGCCGTCGGTCCCGTCACCGAGACCTTCACCCCCGAGCAGCAGGCTCAGTTCGAAGCCTGCAACGAGTAGGTACCGATCGTCGTTCTGGCGCGGTGAGGTCGCGTCGGCGCGACACCACCGCGCCAGAACCCGGCCCACCGACCGGGGAGGGAGGCCACGGCGGTCGCCGGTGAGTGGGGCGGTGGCACTCGGTAGCATCGGTCGGTCGTCCACGAACCCTGGAGCGCTGCATGTGCGGCATCATCGCGGTGGCCCGCCGCACCAGCGAGAGGACCCCGCCCGACTCGGGCGTCGTGCTCGACCTGGTGCAGGGCACGGCCGACCTGGTCACGGCGTGCAAGGTCGGCCGTGACGTCCGCGGCCCCCTCGACACCGTCGCCGCCCGGCTGACCGAGGCCGACGCCCTCCTCCGGGGCACGCCGGGGGTCCGGGCCCTGCTGGCCGACGGCGCCCTCGTCGCCGGGCTGGAGGCCGCCCTGTCCGAGCTGGCCGGCGCCATCGCCGCCCTCGACGGCCGGCTCGACGAGGTCCTGGCCGACCGGCCCACGGCCGAGCAGGAGGAGATCGCCTCCTCCCTCGTCGCCGTGCGCGACGGCGCCTGGGCCATCGGCCGCGACCGGCTCCGCACCGCCCGCGCCGTCACTGGCCTGGCCGGGCTGGGCGCCACCAGCGCCGCCGTCGAGTCCATGACGTCGGTCCAGCTGGCCCTGTCGGCCCTCGACCGCCTCGAGGTCCGGGGCCGCGACTCGGCCGGCATCAGCATCCTCGTCTCCGGCCACGACCTCGACCTCGACGCCCCCGACGTGGCCGCCGCCCTGGTGGCCCGGGGCGACGACCCCACCTATGGCTCGGGCTCGGTCCGGGCCGCCAACGGCTGCCTGTCGTTCGTGTACAAGGCGGCGGCCGAGATCGGCGAGCTGGGCGACAACTCGTCCAACCTCCGCAGCGCCATCGCCGGCGACGGCCTGCTGGCCCGAGCCATCGCCGCCGACGGGTCCGAGGCCCTGGTCCTGGGGCACACCCGCTGGGCCAGCGTGGGGATCATCTCCCAGGCCAACGCCCACCCGGTGAACAGCGACGAAGAGGCCCCCGAGGTGGCGGCCACGCCGTTCGTCAACGCCGCCCTCAACGGCGACATCGACAACTTCGCCGACCTCAAGGCCGCGGCCGGCCTCAAGATCACCCCCGAGATCACCACCGACGCCAAGGTCATCCCGACCCTCGTCAGCCGGGCGCTCGCCGCCGACGGTCCGGCCGGCGCCACCGCCAGCGAGACCGCCGCCACCCCGGCCCCCGCCCCTGAAGGCGGCGGCTCCGCCGCCACCGCATCGATCACCGAGGCCTTCCGTCGCACGGTCACCCGATTCGACGGGTCGGTGGCCATCGCCGCCTCGGTCGCCGACGACCCCCAGACCCTCCTGCTCGCCCTCCGGGGCAGCGGCCAGGCCCTCTACGTCGGGCTGGCCGACGACCTCTTCCTGGTGGCCTCCGAGCCCTACGGCGTCGTCGAGGAGTGCACCACGTTCCTCCGCATGGACGGCGAGACGGCGGCCGATCCGGCCGACCCGACCGGCAGCCGGGGCCAGGTCGTCGTGCTCGACGCCCGCCGGGCCGGCTCGCTCGAGGGCATGCGGCGACTGTCCTACGCCGGCGCCGACCTGCCCGTCACCCCCGACGACCTGGCCCGGGCCGAGGTCACCACCCGCGACATCGACCGGGGCGACAACCCGCACTTCCTGCTCAAGGAGATCAGCGAGTCGCCGTGGTCGTTCCGCAAGACGCTGCGGGGCAAGATCACCACCGGCGCCGATGGCGCCCTCGAGGCCCGCCTCGGTCCCGAGACGCTGCCCGACGCCACCCGCAAGGGGCTGGCCGTCGGCACCGTCACCCGGGTCATCGCCACCGGCCAGGGCA
The DNA here is from genome assembly GCA_035318405.1 of Iamia sp. GTDB lineage: Bacteria > Actinomycetota > Acidimicrobiia > Acidimicrobiales > Iamiaceae > Iamia. Next base: position 1,250 of record DATHEV010000270.1, on the reverse strand, counting down.
CCGCCGCGGTGGCGGGCCAGGCCCTGGCCGCCACCCTGGCCAGCCTGACCGCCGGCTCCGACCTCCGGGTCGAGGCCCGGCTGGCCACCGAGCTCAGCGGCTTCGGCCTGCTGCCCGACATGTCGGACACGCTCGTCGTGGCCGTCAGCCAGTCCGGCACCACCACCGACACCAACCGCACCGTCGACCTGGCCCGGTCCCGCGGCGCCACCGTGGTCAGCATCGTGAACCGGCGGGGGAGCGACCTCACCGATCGCTCCGACGGGGTGCTCTACACCTCCGACGGGCGCGACGTGGAGATGAGCGTGGCGTCGACCAAGGCGTTCTACGCCCAGGTGGCCGCGGGCATCCTGCTGGGCTCGGCCATCGCCGCCGAGGTCGACGACAGCGCCGCCGGCCGGGCCACCCGCTCGCGCCTTCTGACGGGGCTGCGGGGCCTGCCCGAGGCCATGGAGGAGGTCCTGGCCACCCGCCCCGCCATCGCCCGCGCCGCCCAGGAGCTGGCCCCGTCGAAGCGCTACTGGGCCATCGTCGGCTCCGGCGCCGACCGCATCGCCGCCCAGGAGCTGCGGATCAAGCTGTCCGAGCTCTGCTACAAGGCCATCGCCTGCGACGCCACCGAGGACAAGAAGCACATCGACCTGTCGTCGGAGCCGCTCATCATCGTGTGCGCCGCCGGCCTCCAGGGCTCGAACGCCGACGACGTGGCCAAGGAGGTGGCGATCTACCGGGCCCACAAGGCCTCGCCCATCGTCATCGCCTCGCAGGGCGACGAGCGCTTCTCGGCGGCGCTGAAGGTCCTCACCGTCCCGGCCGTCGATCCCGCCCTCGCCTTCGTGCTGGCCACCGTCGTGGGCCACCTGTTCGGCTACGAGGCGGCCCTCGCCATCGATGCCTCGGCCCTCCCGCTGCGCCAGGCCCGGGCCGCCATCGAGGCCCGCATCACCGAGCCCGGCGACGGCGACGGCGAGCGCCTGCTGGCCGACCTGCGGGCCGACTTCACCCCGCTGGCGGCCCGCTTCTTCGAGCTCCTGCGCAGTGGCGGCTACGACGGCACCCTCGAGGCCGCCACCGCGGTGCGGCTCGCCTCCCTGCTCCGCTACGCCACCGGGCTGGTGCCGCTGGAGAGCTTCGACGTCGAGCACGGCCGGGCCGGGTCACCGGTCGCCCTGGTCGAGGATCTGACCAGCGCCCTCACCGACGCCATCGAGGAGCTGACCCGCCCCGTCGACGCCATCAAGCACCAGGCC
>DATHEV010000269.1:0-6850 GCA_035318405.1 Iamia sp. | reverse complement strand
GCCTCCCACCTGCTGACGTCCCGCACCGACCTGGCCCACCGCTGGTGGCTCCGCGGCAACGTCGACCGCGTCCTCGCCGCCCTCGCCCCCAACGCCGACCTTCCCGAACTCGGGGGGAAATCTGCCCCTCCAGGGGCACATTTCCCCCCGAGTTCGCTGGAGGGGCGGGCTCGTCGGCCGGGGACCGTGACCCTCGGGCTGGGGGCCGCCGCCACCGGGGCGTGGGTCGCCGGGCTGTGGGGGGCCGACCCGGCGGCGATGAGCGACCTCGGGCTGCTCTCGCTGCTGACACCGCTGAACGCCGTCGCCGCGGTGCTGGTGCTGGCCGCCTTCGCCGTCGAGGTGGCCCGCCCGCAGCCCGCCACCTGGCGGCTGGCCACGCCGGTCGTCCTCCTCGCCGCCGCCCTCCACGGCACCCCCGCCGTGCTCTACGGCACCCTCCGCTACGCCTGGGCGTGGAAGCACGTCGGCATCGTCGACTTCATCGACCGCCACGGCGCCGTCGACCCGGGCGTCGGTGCGCTCGACGTGTACCACAACTGGCCCGGGTTCTTCAGCCAGATGGCGGGTCTGCTGGACCTGGCCGGCGTGGACGATCCGGCCCGCATCCTGCGGTGGTGGCCCCTGCTCATCGAGCTGGTGACGATCCCCGCCCTGCTCTTCGTCTTCTCCGCCTTCGGCGCCGACCGCCGGGTGCGGTGGACGGGCGTCCTGCTCTTCATGGTCACCAACTGGGTGGGCCAGGACTACTTCTCGCCCCAGTCCGAGGCCTTCGTGCTCTACCTGGTCCTCGTCGGTGTGTTCCTGCGGGGCTCGGCCACCCGCCCCGATCGGCGCCGCTGGTGGGAGACCGCCCTCGCCGACGACGCGACCGGCAACGGGCGCCAGCCCTGGTCGCCGCGCTGGACGGCGGCGCTCGTCGTCGTCCTCCTGGGCGCCATCATCACCAGCCACCAGGTCACCCCGTTCATGGTCCTGGTCGCCCTGGCCGCCCTCGCCGTCACCCGCCGGGTGCGGACCGGATCGGCCATCACGCTCACGGTGGGCCTCGCCCTCATCTGGGCCGGCACGGGGGCCCGTACCTTCGTCGACGAGAACCTGAGCGGCCTGGCGTCCACCGTCGGGAAGCCGGCCGCCAACGCCGGTGAGAACTTCGTCGACGCCGGCACCTTGTCGGCCCACCAGCAGCTGGTCTCGATCATGGGCCGGCTCACCGTGCTCGGCATCGCCGCCATCGCCGGGCTCGCCGTCCTCCACCAGCTGCGGTCCCGTCGGCTGCGGGTGGAGCCGGTCGTCCTCGCCGCCTGCCCGGTGGTGATGGTGGTGACCAACAGCTTCGACGGCGAGATCGTCTTCCGGACCTACCTCTTCGCCCTGCCCTTCCTGGCCTGGCTGGCCGCCGACGGGCTGTGGAGCGCCCTCGGGCGCCGCCGGGTGCGGCCGGCGCGACGGGCCGTGGCCGTGGCCGTGGTGGCCGCCCTGCTCCTCAGCGGCTTCGTCTTCGGCTACTACGGCAAGGACCAGTGGTACCGCTTCGGCGACGACGAGATCGCGGCCTCGCAGCTGGTGCTCCAGTCGGCGGCGCCAGGCTCGCTCCTCGTCACCGGCACCGACAACTACCCGGTGCAGTTCACGGACTACGAGCGGCTGACCTACGTCCCCATCGCGTCCGAACCGGTCGACAGCCGGGACGACGTGCTGGCCGATCCCGCCGGCGTCCTCGCCGAGTGGCTGGCCGAGCCGGCGTACCGCGACGCCTACATCCTGATCACCCGCTCGCAGCGGGACGAGGCCGATGCCACCGGGCTGCTCCCGGCCGGGGCCCTGGTGGAGGTGGCCGACGCCCTGCGGGCCTCACCCCGCTTCGAGGCGATCTACGACACCGAGGACGCCACCGTCTTCGTCCTCCGCCCGAGCTGAGGCGCGGCCGGGGCGCCCGGCGCTAGAGCAGCTGGTGGTCGCGGGCGGCCTGGACGGCGGCCTTGCGGTCGCCCACGCCCAGCTTGCGGTAGATCGCCCGGCAGTGGGTCTTGACCGTGTTGAGCGAGACGTACAGCTCGACGGCGATGTCGCGCTGGGACAGGGGGCCGGGCAGGTAGCGGAGGACGGCGACCTCGCGGTCGGTCAGCGTCTCGACGAGAGCGCCCGCCGCGCGGGCGGGGCCCGGAGTGCTCGGGGAGGCGAGGCGGTGGCGGGACTCGACCCGGGCGAGGAGGCGGCCGGCGATGCCCGGGTCCGGGCACCGGTCGACGACGGTCCGGGCCTCGGCCAGGAGGGCGCCGCCGGTGGGATCACCCCCGTCGAGCAGGATCGTCCGCCACGGTGCCGGGGCCGTCTCCGGCCTGCTGGTGTGGTGGTTCGTCGTCGAGAACCTGGTGCTCGCCTTCGCCCCCGCCGAGGTCGGCCGGTTCCTCCCCTTCGACGCCGGCTACCGGATGCTCGACGTCGGCTCCGACCTCGACGACGCCGAGCTCCTCGCCGCCCAGCTCTCTCATGGGCAGAGCGCCCTGGTGTTCGGCGCCTACGCCGTCGTCGCCCTCGCCGTCGGCACCGTCCTCCTGCACCGCCGCGACGTCGGCTGACCCCTCGGCGCCGGCGGCCGCCCTGTCATCGCCCAGCTTTGGACGGAACCACGCCCCATCCGGCGGAGCCCGTCCAAAGCTCGTCGATCACCCGGTTGCAGACGCAAGTAGCCTCGCCTGGTGCTGAGGCGATGGTTCGGCGACCGGCGGCTGGGCGTCGTGGCCGCGCCGGTCGTGCAGTTCGTCCTCCTCGGCGCCGTCTCGCTGGTCATCGTGGGCCTGGCGCTGTCGGTCGCCTCGCGCCGGATCGGCGAGCGGGAGGCCATCACCGACGCCCGCAGCCAGACGCTGGCCAAGGCCCAGAACCTGGTCGAGCCGGCGCTGACCGCCGACCTGCTCGACGGCGATCCGGCGGCGGTGCGGGCGCTCGACCGGGTCGTGCGGGAGGACGTGCTCGACGACGAGCTGGTCCGGGTCAAGATCTGGCGGCCCGACGGCACGATCCTCTACTCCGACGAGCCCCGCCTCATCGGGGCCCGGTACGAGCTCGGGCCGGACGAGCAGGCCGCCATCCGCGACGGCCAGGTCGAGGCCGAGGTCAGCGAGCTCGACGGGCCGGAGAACCGCTTCGAGCGCTCGCAGGGGAAGCTGCTCGAGGTCTACCTGCCCCTCCAGACGCCCGACGGCGAGCCGGTGCTGTTCGAGTCGTACTCCCGCTACGAGACGGTCGAGATCTCGGGCCAGCGCATCTGGCGCAGCTTCGCCCCCTTCACGCTGGGGTCGCTGGTGGCCCTCCAGCTGGTGCAGATCCCGCTGGCGTGGTCGCTCGCCCGCAAGCTGCGCTCCCGTCTGCTCGAGCGCGAGGACCTGCTGGAGCGGGCCGTCAGCGCCTCGGACCACGAGCGCCGTCGCATCGCCCAGGACCTCCACGACGGGGTGGTGCAGGATCTCGCCGGCGTGTCGTACTCGCTCGCCGCCTCGGCCCGCCAGGACCGGGCGCCGACCGGCGACGAGCTGCGGGCGGCGGCGGCGACGGTCCGCTCGAGCATCGAGGCCCTCCGCACCCTGGTCGTCGAGATCTACCCGCCCAACCTGGCCGACGAGGGCCTGGGCCCGGCGCTGGCCGACCTGCTGGGACGCAGCCGGGCCTCGGGCCTGGCGGTCGACCTCGACACGTCGGGCCTGGCCTCCGAGGTGCCCGACCCCGCCGCCCGCCTCGTCTATCGCACGGTCCAGGAGGCGATGCGCAACGTCGTCGCCCACGCCGGGGCCTCGGCCGTCACCGTCCGGGCCGCCTCGGACGGGGCGCGGGTGTGGGCCGACATCGCCGACGACGGCCGCGGCTTCGACGTCGACGCCGCCCGCAGCGCCGCCCGCGGCGGGCACGTCGGCCTGCTGGGTCTGGGCGACCTGGCGCGCGACGCCGGCGGCGAGCTCTCCATCACCTCGTCCCCGACCCAGGGGACGACCGTCCACGTCGAGGTGGCCCTGTCGTGATCCGCGTCCTCATCGCCGACGACCACGGGGTGGTCCGAGCCGGGCTCGACCAGCTCCTCGGCACCGCCGCCGACATCGAGGTGGTGGGCCTGGCCGCCGACGGCGCCGAGGCCATCGCCCTGGTCGAGGCGCACGACCCCGACATCGTCCTCATGGACCTGGCCATGCCCGACGTCGACGGCATCGAGGCCACCCGCCGGATCACCGCCGCCCACCCCACCTGCCAGGTCGTGGTGCTCACGTCCTTCTCGGACCAGCAGCGCATCATCGACGCCCTCGACGCCGGGGCGTCCGGCTACGTGCTCAAGTCGGCCGATCCCGAGGACGTGCTCGACGCCGTCCGGGCCGCCCACGCCGGCGGGTCGCCGCTGGACCCCAAGGCGGCACGGGTGCTGCTCGACCGCCAGCGCACGGGGGCGACGGCACCCTCGCCGCTGAGCGATCGGGAGGAGGAGGTCCTGCGCCTGGTGGCCGACGGCCACCCCAACAAGATCATCGCCCGCCGCCTCGGGATCGCCGAGCGCACGGTCAAGGCCCACCTGACCCACATCTTCCAGCGGATCGGCGTCACCGATCGCACCCAGGCGGCCCTCTGGGCCCGCGACCACCTCCCCGCTTCCGACTGAACCCTTCGAAGACGGCGAACTCGGTGGGGTAGGTGCCCGTTTCTGGGCACCTACCCCACCGAGTTCGGGGGCTTGGGGGATCCGAGAGGGTCAGTCGTCGGTGCTGTGGCCACCGCCGCCGTTGTCGTCGCCACCGCCACCGCCGCCGCCGCCGTGGTCATCGCCGGGGCCGTCATCGGAGCCGTGGCCACCGCTGCCATGGTCGTCGCCGGGGCCGTCGTCGGAGCCGCCGCTGCTCCCGCCACCACTGCTGCTGCTGCCGGACGAGCCCGACCCGCTGCTGGCGCTCGGACCGCTGCTGGCGCTGGGGCCGCTGCTCGAGCCGCCACCGTCGTCATCGCCGGGGCCGTCGTCGGACACGCCGTCGGGGCGATCGCCACCGTGGTCGTCGCCGGGCGGGTCGTCGGACACGCCGTCGGGGCGGTCACCGCCGTGGTCGTCGCCGCCGGGGGTCGTGGTGGGCGCCGGGGTGGCCGGCGGCGCCGTCGTGGTGGTGGAGGTGCTGGTGGTCGAGCTGTCGTCGGACACACCGTCGTGGCGATCGCCACCGTTGTCGTCGCCGGCCTCGGTGCGGTTGACCACCGGCGCCCGGGACGGGGTGGTGGACACGTTGCCGGCGGCGGCGAGGGCCAGACCGCCGAGGGCGGTGACGACGATGCCGATCAGGAAGGCGGACAGGATGCGAGTGCGCATGGGGGGATCTCCGGTTCTGGTGGTGTGGTCTCAGCGTCTGCTCTCTCCGGTCGGAGCCGCCAGTGGTCGTTGGTGCTACGACCACTGGCGCCCCGAGCCGTCGGGTCAGACGGTGATCGAGCCCGTGCAGCGCTGGCCCGTCGCCGGGTTGGTGGCCGAGGCCCGGATGACGTCGGCGCCGGCCCGGTCGGTGATGTGCCGCTCGACCTCGAACGAGCCACTGGGGGCGAGGGTCTTGCGGGCGCCGGAGAAGACGGTGGCGCCGTTGTCGGTCACGACCACGTTCCAGGTCTGGCCGACCCGGTTGGAGTCGATCTCGACCTCGACCTCCAGGCGGCGGTCGTCGTGCTTGCCCTTGAGCTTCCACGTGGCGCCGGACGTGCAGGCGCCACGCTTCTCGACCCGGCCGTCGTCACCGCCCTTGGCCGAGGCGGGGCCGCCCGAGAGGGCGCCGAGGCTGATGCCGGCGATGACGATGCCGGCGCCGATGCGGGCGATGAGACGGTGGGACATGGTGCTGCTCCTGGGGATGCGGGGGTGATGCCCGGAGCGTGCGCCTCCCGTGGTCGGCCCCACCACTGGACATGGGTGCTACGACCTCATCCCCTGACCCATCCCTCCCGAGCCTTGGACGGGACCACGCCCCATCCGGCGGAGTCCGTCCAGAGGTCGCGGGCTGCTCAGCTCCCGAGGGCGGCGCGGAGCTGGTCGAGGCGGCCGGGGACGACCGACCACCAGACCCAGCGACCCCGCTTCTCACCGACGATGAGGACCGGCCTCGACCAGGATCCTGGTGTGGTGGCTGACGGTCGGCTGCGCCTTGCCGAGCGGCTCCTGGAGGTCGCACGAGCAGACCTCGCCGGCCGCGGCCACCAGGCTGAGGAGCCGGAGTCGCACCGGGTCGGCCAGGGCCGAGAAGGCCGCCGCCAGCTCGTCGGCCTCGTCGACGCTCAGGGGGGCGGCGAGCACCGAGGCGCAGCAGGTGGCGTCGATCCCCTGGTCACGGTCATCTCCAAGCTCTTCGCCACCGAGCCGGCCAAGCGCAAGCCCGGCTACGCCAACTTCGCCATCGCCGAGCCGCCCCTCAAGCTGGTGCTGATCGAGGGCGAGGGCGGCGGCACGCTCAACCACCTCGGCGTCGAGGTCACCTCGGGCGAGGAGGTCCGGGCGGCCGAGGCCCGCCTGGCCGACGACGGCCTGGCCACCACCGGGATCGACGACACCACCTGTTGCTACGCCCTCACGACCGAGACCTGGGTGAGCGACCCCGACGGCGCCCCCTGGGAGGTGTACGTCAAGACCGGCGACGCCGAGCAGCTGACCGACACGGTCCGCACCGGCGACGACGCCACCCCGGCGCAGTGCTGCGATCCGGCCGCCATGAGCGAGGCCGTCGCCCACGGCTCCGCCCCCTCCTGCTGAGGGTGATCGTCGGTCAGTCCTCGGGGAGGTCGGCGAACGTCCGCTTGGTGGCGTTGTACCACCTCAGGCCGGACACCGGACGCCGCCACC
>DATHEV010000268.1:0-2794 GCA_035318405.1 Iamia sp. | reverse complement strand
GTGATGTTCCTGTTCGGCGTGCACGCATCGGTCTGGGGGACCACGTCGACCACCGTGCGCCAGCGGGCCGTGCCCAGCCGTCTCCTGGGCCGGGTCGGGAGCGTCTACATGCTCGGATCGCTGGGCGCCATCGCCGTCGGCACGGTCATCGGTGGCGCGCTGGCCGATGTCGGCGGGGTCACGGCGCCCTTCTGGTTCGCGTTCGCCGGCTCGGCCGTGGTGACCGTCGTGATGTGGCGGATGTTCCCGCTGATCGCCCACGCCGCCGAGGTCGGCCCCGACGAGGAGGCCCCGGTCAGAGGTTGAGGGCGAGGAGGAGCGTGGCGACGAGCACGATGACCGCACCTCAGCCGGCCAGCGCCACCTTGCCGACCAGCCCGATGGCGAGATCGTCGCGCCGCTGCGCCCGCCTCAGGTTGCGCATCACGGTGCGATCGACGCGGGGCAGGTCCGAGCGGTGGGAGCGGACCCGGTGGCGGACGGCCTGCCCGGCGAGGACGATCAGGACGACGACGCCGATGGCGAGGGCGGCGAGGGCGCCGTCGTCGTCCTCCGTCTGGTCGCTCACCCAGCCTCCGCTCGCGACGGCCGCGCCTGGCAACCAGTCCTCCCCGTCGGTCCGTGGAGCCTGCTGTTGAGGGGCCGCGGTCCACCTGGACGGTCATATCTCGGATAGTTACCATCCGAGATATGAGGATGAGCGACGGGGTCGAGTGGGCGGTGCACTGCTGCACCCTGCTGGTCGCCCTGCCGCCCGGCGAGACCCTGCCCGCGGCCCGGCTGGCCGAGTACCACGAGGTGCCGCCGGCCTACCTGGCCAAGCACTTGCAGGCGACGGCGGCGGCGGGCATCACCACGTCGGTCTCGGGGCCCAAGGGCGGCTACCGGCTGGCCCGGCCGGCGGCCGAGATCACCCTGCTCGACATCGTCCTCGCCGTCGACGGTGAGGAGGCGGCCTTCCGCTGCTCGGAGATCCGCCAGCGGGGGCCGGCCGTCAGCGCCGATCCCGCGGCCTACCGCAAGACGTGCCACATCGCCCGGGCCATGGGGCGGGCCGAGGCCGCCTGGCGGGCGTCGCTGCGGGAGACCACCGTCGCCGACCTCTTCAGCGAGGTCGTCACCACCGTGCCCCACGACGTCCTGGTCAAGGGGGCGGAGTGGATCCAAGAGGTCCAGATCACGAGGAGGTCCCGATCGTGAAGGTGTTCCTGGCCGGGGGCACGGGTGTCGTCGGCACCCGCGCCCTGCCCGCCCTGGTGGCCGCCGGCCACGAGGTCACCGCCGTGGCCCGATCGTCGGCCAAGGCCGAGCTGGTCGGTCGGCTCGGGGGCACGCCGACGACGGTCGACCTGTTCGACCCCGCGGCCGTCACCGCCGCCGTGGCCGGCCACGAGATCGTGGTCAACCTGGCGACGTCCGTCCCGCCGCTGGCCCGCTCGGCGCGGAAGAAGGCCTGGGCCATGCACGGCCGCCTGCGGACGGATGCGTCCCGCACCCTGGTCGACGCTGCCCTCGCCGCCGGTGCGGCCCGCTTCGTCCAGGAGTCCATCTGCTTCCCGTACCTCGATGCCGGCGACCGCTGGATCGACGAGGACGGCCCGGTCGACCACGACTTCTGGGGGTACGCGCCGGCCGGAGCCGCCGAGCAGGAGACGGCGCGGTTCACGGCCTCGTCCGACGGTGGCGTCGGCGTCGCCCTGCGGTTCGGCCAGTTCTACGCCCCCGACGCCAGCCACACCGTCACCATGAACCGGGCTCTGCGGCGCCGGATCAACCCGTTCGTGGGCGACCCCGCCGGCTACGTCTCGCAGATCCACGGTGACGACGCCGGCTCGGCGGTGGCCGCCGCCCTGTCGGCCCCGCCCGGGATCTACAACATCGTCGACGACGAGCCCATGGTCCGCCGCGAGGCCGGCCGGGCCGCAGCCGCACTCCTCGGTCTGAAGCCGCCGTTGTCGTTCCCGGGCTGGGTGTGGAACGCCAGCCCGCCGTCGGCCAAGGCGATCATGCGCTCGCTGCGCGTCTCGCACGACCGCTTCACCGCCGCCACCGGCTGGACGCCCGCCCACCCCTCGATCCGCACGTCCTGGCCGACGCCCTCGGCCCCCACCCCGGAGGTGTCATCGTGACCCTGCTCCGTCGCATCGCCCTGGTCGTTATCCTCGCCGGCTCGCTCGTCGTCGGGCTGTGGGCCCAGGTCCTCCCCCGCTCGTTCTACGACGACTTCCCGGGGGCCGGCCGGGTCTGGGTCGCGGTCGACGGCCCCTTCAACGAGCACCTCGTGCGCGACGTCGGCGGGCTCAACCTGGGCCTGGCCTTCGTGGCCGGCTTCGCCCTGGTGACCGGCTCGGTGCTGGTGGCCCGGGCCGCCGGCGGCGCCGCCCTGCTCTTCGGCGCCCCGCACCTGCTGTACCACGCCACCCACCTCGACCCCTTCGACACCGGCGACGTCGTCGCCCTCCTCGTCAGCCTGACCCTCGCCGCCCTGGCCGGCCTCCTCGCCCTCGCCGCGCCGACCGCCTCGACCTCCGTGGACGACCACCCCGAGGTGGCGGCCTCGTCCTCGACCTGACGTCAGGTCCCCCACGGGATGCCGTCATGAACCTCCGGGGGCGGACGCGGATCGTCCGGACGGGTGGCGCCGTCGGCGATGGCGCCGACGACGATGGGGGACCGTCGGGCTAGTCCTCGGTGAGCGCCGTCCACTCCGGGAACCGATCCAGCGTCTCGATCGGCTCGTCGTCGGTCGCCACCGCCGCCAGCGTCCGCAAGAAGTCGAGCTCCTCAGCCGACG
>DATHEV010000267.1:0-3919 GCA_035318405.1 Iamia sp. | reverse complement strand
TCGCGCAGGGTGACCATGAGGCGGACCTCGTCGCCGAGGAGCGTCCGCATGCGCCCGGGGACGGCCGGGTCGAAGAGGTAGTCGTGGCTCACGTCGGCCACCACGGCGGCATCGGCCGGGGCCTCGGCGTAGTGGGCCCGGTACCAGTCGGTGCCCCGCTGGTGGTAGCGGTCGAAGAAGAACAGCTCCTTGACCTCGGGCGCCCACACCTCGGGGTGCCAGCGCAGGACCTGGTGCAGCCAGGTCGAGCCGGCCTTGTCGGGCCCGATGTAGACGAAGTCCGGCAGCCGGACGCCTCGCCCGCTGCGTTGGCTCACGCCGGGACCCCGATCGAGCGGGACCGTCCGACGACGTCGAGGGCGTGGCGGAGCCCGGCGACCGGGTCGCTCCCCCGTCGCCACTCGGCCAGGATCTCGGGCGAGCGGGCCCCCATGGCCTCGGCGTCGGCCGCCACGGCCAGCAGCGCCCGCCGGAGGGCGTCGACGTCGCCGGGCGGGAAGGTGGCGCCGTTGCCGCCGGGGCGGACGAGCTCGACCGCGGCGCCCACGACGTCGGAGACCACCAGCGCCATCCCGGCGGCGGCGGCCTCCAGCACGACGACGCCCCACGGCTCGTACCAGCTGGGCAGCACCAGCACGTCGCAGGACCGGTACACGGCGCCGACGGCGTCCCGGCCGGGGACGTAGCCGAGCCAGCGGACCCGGTCGCGTCGGGCGACCGGGACCCGCGCCTCGAGCTCGGCCCGCGCCGGCCCGTCGCCCGCCACGACCAGGTCCCAGTCGGGCAGGGCGTCGGCCACGGCGACGAAGGCGTCGAGGGCGGTGGCGATGCCCTTCTCGGGTGACAGCCGCCCGGCGAACAGGAACCGGCGGCGTCCCTCGGCCAGGCCGAGACCGGCGGCGGTCCGAGCCACCTCGGCGGGGGGCGGGTCGACGATGGTGGCGTAGTCGGGCTCGGGCGGGAGGAACACCGTCGGCCGGCGGGCGCCCCCGTAGCGGTAGAAGTAGCGCAGCCCGGCCCGGCTCGTGGCCCCGACCACGGCGGCGCCGCGCACGGCCGAGCGGATGACGAGGCCCTTGGCCAGGCCCCGCACGCCGACGGCGCGATCGCCGGCCACGTTGGAGTCGCAGTAGAGGACGTAGGGCACGCCCATCCGTCGGCACCAGGCCATGGCGGCCAGGAAGGCCAGATCCGCGTACCCGGTGAGGAGGACGACGTCGGGCCGGAGGTCCCGCAGGCGGGCCAGCAGGCGGCGGGCCAACCCGAGCTGGGCGACCATCCCGGCCGGCCCGTGGCGCCCCACGATCGACCGGCCCGGGGCCAGCACCTCGGGGCCGATCTCGGCGGGCAGCGGGTTGTCCCAGTCGTGGGCCGTCTCGCCGTAGAGGAACAGCGAGCGGAGCCGCAGGCCGGGCACCTCCCGCACGTAGCGCAGGTGCTGCGCGGTCCGGTAGGGGCTGGCGGCGTTGGCGACGATGACGAGCGTCGCTCCGCCGGTGCTGGATGGAGGCGGGACGGTCGTCATCGGCAGGATGCGATGCTAGCGGCGGCCCCTGCCGCCCCCGGAACCCCCATCCGGGGGAAGACAGGCCTCCTTCCGGACCGGATCTAGCCTTCGCCGATGGCGCCCCAGCCCCTGCTCCCCACCTTCGCCATCGTGGGGGCCCAGAAGGCGGGATCGACCAACCTCGCCGCCAGCCTGGCCCAGCACTCGGAGGTGTTCCTCCCGGCCGACGAGGTGCCGTACTTCGAGGACCCCTTCTTCGCCGCCAGCGACCCGGCCGAGCTGGCGCGGGCGCTGGAGCCGGGGCGCGGCCGGCGCCACCTCGGCATCAAGCGCCCCGACTACCTCGGCCGCCCCGAGTGCGCCGCCCACCTGGCCGCCACCGTCCCCGACCTGCGGGTGCTGGCCTGCCTGCGGGACCCCGTCGACCGGGCCCTCTCGGCCTACTACTGGTACGTCAAGAACCGGATGCTGCCGCTGGTGCCGGCCGACGAGGGCCTGGCGCTCCTCCTCGACGGGCACGTCCCCGCCGGCCACCCGCACGCCCCCGAGGTCCTCGGCTACGGCCGCTACGCCCACCACCTGCGCCGCTACCTCGAGCGCTTCCCGGCCGAGCAGGTCCACGTCACCCTCTACGAGGACCTCCGGGCCGGGCCCGAGGCCCTGGCCGCCGTCCATCGCTTCCTCGGCGTGGCCGACCACCGGCCCTCGCCCGACCGCTCGCCGAACCCGGGGGTGTACGACACCCGCCGGCTCCGGTGGCTGCGCGCCGGCGACCGCTTCCGCTTCGACTGGGACGACGAGGAGCGCTACACGTCGCGCCCCCGCCGGCGGCGCCGGCCGTTCGCCGCCCTCCCCCACCTCGCCGTGGTCGGCGTCGACCGGCTGGTGCTGGCCCGGGTCCTCGGCAACGAGCAGCCCCCGCTCTCCGACGCCGTGCGCGACCGCCTCCGCGCCTTCTACGCCGACGACGTCGCCGACCTCGCCACCCTCCTGGACCGCGACCTCACCGCCTGGTCCCCCGCTCGCTGACGCCCCGACCCCGTCGGCGAACTCGGTGGGGTAGACGACCGTTTTCGGGCACCTATCCCACCGAGTTCGCAGGGGGGTGGCCCTCAGGTGGGGGTCGTGAGCCAGCGGGCGAGGGCGGACAGCTGGTCGTGGGCCTCGGCGGCCAGGCGCTCGGAGCGCTCGGTGGCGGCGGCGGACCACCGGCGCCGCTCGGCGCCGTCGGCCAGCCGGCGCACGGCGTCGTCGACCAGGGCGGAGAACCCGTCGACCTCGGGGACGGTCCAGCCCAGCCCGGCCAGGTCGCCGGCCAGGCAGCCCCTCTCGACGGCGAGGACCGGCACGCCCGCGGCCAGGGCCTCCAGCACGGCCAGGGGCTGGGACTCGTTGCGGTAGTCCGAGGGGAACAGCAGCACGTCGCACCGGGCCAGGAAGGCAGCCCGACCGGCGGGGTCCACCGGCCCGAGGGCCTGGAGCCGGTCGTCGTGGCGACGCTCGGCGGCGGCGACGGCCGCCTGCTCATCGGCCCCGACCACCGGCCCGGCCAGCACGAGACCCACGTCGCGGCCCTCGGCCCGCAGGTCGTCCAGCAGGTCGAGCGCCCGCCGGAGCCCCTTGGCCGCGGTCAGGTTGCCCAGCATCCCCAGCACCAGCCGCTCGCCGGCCGCATCCTCTTTCCCGCCGGGCGCCACCGGCTCGACCAGGCCGGCGTTGGACACGACGACGGTGTCGACCACCCCGCGGTACCGCTCGCGCAGGGCGGCGCCCATCGCCGGGCACAGCACGACGTGGCGGGTGGCGCCGCCGGCCCCCCGCACCACGGCGGCCATGAGGCCGGTGCGCCGGCTGAGGTAGCGCCAGCTGTGGTGGTGAATCGCGAGCCGCCGGTGCCGGGCCCGGGCCACGAGGGCGACAGCGATGTCGGCCACCAGCCACGGCCCGTCGCTGGCCACCACGACGACGCCGGTGCCGGGCTCGGCCCGGGCCACCCGGCCGAGGGCGGCGCCGTAGCGGGCCAGCTTGCGGAGCTGCCCCGCCGGTCCGGCCCCCAGGGCAACCGAGGCCAGGGCGACCTCCGTCCCCGCGGCGGCCCAGGCCGCCACGACGGCGGCCGTGGCCACCGATCGACCCGTCGTCGGCGGTGGCTGCGGCCCCACCACCAGGATCCGCCCGCTCACCGCGCCCCACCCCCATCGTCCTCCCCGAGCTGGCGATCAGATCCGGCGGGAAGCCGCCGGATCTGATCGCCAGTTCGGACGGGAGCGCTCACGGGGCCAGGTCGCGCTCGAGGTCGTAGCCCCACGCGCGCGCCGGCTCGGCCAGCAGCGGGGCGATCCGGGCCCGGTCGGCGGACGAGAACGACCGCCAGTTGCCGCTGTTGCGGACGAACCCGCGGGTGCCCCGCAC
>DATHEV010000266.1:0-5166 GCA_035318405.1 Iamia sp. | reverse complement strand
TACGACGAGCGGCGCGCGCTGATGATGGAGCACGGCCAGTCCGGTCGGACGTTCGCCGGGCGCATCGTCCAGCTGGTCACCGGGTCCACCGGTCTCGACGACTTCGAGTGGGGCGTGACGCTGTTCGGCGTCCACCCCGACGACCTCAAGGAGGCCGTCTACACGATGCGCTACGACCAGGCGTCGGCTCACTACGGCGAGTTCGGGACCTTCTACACCGGCATGGTCGGCGACCTCGACGAGGTCCTCGAGCGCGTCGGCCTGGCCTGACCGGTTCCTGGCTCGCCCGCCGTGACCCTCGAGGTCCGCACCGCCACGGCCGACGACTGGCCCGAGATCTGGCCCATCTGGCGCGCCGTGGTGGAGGCAGGCGAGACCTACGTGTGGGAGCTCGCCGCGATGACCGAGGACCAGGCCCGGGCGGCGTGGATGCTCCCGCCGCCGGCCGAGGTGCTCGTCGCCGTCGACGACGGCGTCGTCGTGGGCACGGCCGAGATCCGGCCCAACCAGGTCGGCCGGGGGAGCCACGTGGCCAACGCCAGCTTCATGGTGGCGTCGGCCGCGGCCGGCCGGGGTGTGGGCCGGGCCCTCGCCGTCGAGGTGCTGGAGCGGGCCCGGGCCGCCGGCTACCGGGCCATGCAGTTCAACGCCGTCGTGGCGACCAACGTCCGCGCCATCGCGCTGTGGGAATCGGTGGGCTTCACCGTGGTCGGACGGGTGCCCGGCGCCTTCCGCCACGCCCGTGACGGCGAGGTCGACCTGCTCGTCATGCACCGCTGGCTCTGACGGCGCGACCTGTCCTGTGTTCACGCTGTGAACGGCGCGTGACGGACAGCGTCCTCCCCGAGCCGACGGGCGATCTTGCGACTATGGTCCGCCGGTCTTGAGAGCAGAACCCCCTACACCACCGCAACGTCGAGCCCGGTTTGCTTTTCTGGCCGTCTTCGTCGCGCTGCTGTCGTTCGAGCTGCTGGGCGCCTCGCCCACCGGGGCGGTCGGTGGGGGTGGCGCGGGTGGCGCTCCGGCCCAGCAGGCCGACGAGGAGGGCGGCGAGACCCTGCGGGGCAACCTCGTCGACAAGAAGGGCACCCGCGAGCGCACCGACGACGTCCCCGTCGAGGGCGCCGAGATCACCGTCACCGACCTCCAGGACGCCGAGATCGGCACGGCCACCTCCGACGCCGAGGGCATGTGGGAGATCCCCGTGCCGGAGCCCGGCCGCTACCGGGTGTCGCTCGACGTGGAGTCGCTGCCCGAGGGCGTCGGCGTGGCCGAGGAGCGCGACACGCTCGAGCTCGACGTGGCCCCCAACGGGAATCGGTTGGCCACGTTCCAGCTCGGTGCCCGCACGCGCAACGTCACCACCACCTTCGACAAGTTCCTCCAGCTCGGCTTCACCGGCATCCGCTTCGGGCTGATCATCGCCATCACCGCGGTCGGCCTCTCGCTGATCTTCGGCACCACCGGCCTCACCAACTTCGCCCACGGCGAGATGGTCACCTTCGGCGGGATCATGGCCTGGTACGCCAACGTCGACTGGGGCCTGCCGTTCATCCCCGCGGCGCTGATCGCCATCGTCGCCGGTGCCGGGGGGGCGGCGGCCATGGAGATCGGCATCTGGCGCCGGCTCCGCAAGCGAGGCGTCAGCCTGCTGGCGATGATGGTGGTGTCGATCGGCCTGTCGATCGTGCTCCGGTACGGCTTCCAGCTGATCTTCGGCGCCAGCCCCCGGGTCTACGCCGCCTACCAGGGCCAGACGCCCATCAAGGCCGGGCCGGTCAACATCGCCCCCCGCGACCTGTGGAGCATCGGGCTGATCATCGTCGTCCTGCTCCTCGTCGCCTACATCCTCCAGAAGACCAAGATCGGCAAGGCCATGCGGGCCGTCTCCGACAACCGCGACCTGGCCGCCTCGTCGGGCATCGACGTCGACCGGGTCATCCTGTTCGTCTGGGCCCTCGGCGGCGGGCTGGCCGCCCTCGGCGGTGTGCTGTTCGCCCTCAACGAGCGGATCTCGTTCAACAGCGGCTTCGGCCTGCTGCTCCTGATGTTCGCCGGGATCACCCTCGGCGGGCTGGGGACGGCCTACGGCGCCCTGGTCGGCTCGTTCGTCATCGGGATGTTCATCCAGCTCTCGACGCTCGACCTCAGCTCCTCGATCCCGGGTGTGCCCCCCAACCTCAAGAACGTGGGAGCCCTGGTGGTCCTCATCCTCGTCCTGCTCGTCAGACCCCAGGGCATCCTCGGGCGCGCCGAGAGGGTGGGGTAGCACCGTGGACTGGGGACTCATCTTCGAGAACGGCCTCAAGGCGCTGGTGGGCACCGACGCGGTGGTGTTCGCCCTCGCCGCCATCGGGCTCAACGTGCACTTCGGCTACACCGGCCTGGTCAACTTCGGGCAGGTGGCCTTCCTGGCCATGGGCGCCTACGGCGTGGCCATGGGCGTGCTCACCTTCGGCCTGTCGTTCTGGCTGGCCGTCTTCCTGGGGCTGTTCGCGGCGGTGATCCTGGCCGTCCTGCTCGGCCTGCCGACCCTGCGCCTCCGCTCCGACTACCTGGCCATCGTCACCATCGCCTCCGGCGAGATCGTGCGGCTCGTCCTGCGGTCGGCGTCGCTGCGGGGCACGACCGGCGGCTCCGACGGCCTCCAGGCCTTCGCCGACCCGTTCTTCGACGTCAACCCGCTGCCCACGGAGGGCACCAGGCTGGGGTTCATCCACCTCGGTGACGGTGGCTTCGGCCTCTTCGACATCACCTTCGGCCCCAACACCACGTGGGTGCTGATCGTCGGCTGGAGCCTGGTCGGCCTCACGTCGCTCCTGGTCTGGGCCCTGATGCGCAGCCCGTGGGGCCGGGTCGTGAAGTCGATCCGGGAGGACGAGGAGGCGGTCCGCAGCCTGGGCAAGAACGTCAACTGGTACAAGATGCAGTCGCTGATCCTGGGCGGCGTGATCGGCGCCCTCGGCGGGGTCATCTTCGCCATCTCCCGCCAGTCGGTGCAGCCCGACAACTACTCGACCGCCCTCACCTTCTTCGCCTACACGGCGCTGATCCTGGGCGGGACGGCTCGCATCTTCGGGCCCATCGTCGGCTCGATGCTCTTCTGGTCGCTGCTCTCGTTCACCGACGTGACGCTGCGCCAGGCCGTGGTCAACGACAAGATCCCCGGTGACTTCCTCACCGGCACGCGGGTGGGGATCATCCGGTTCATGCTGGTGGGGATCGGGCTGGTGCTGCTGATGATCTTCCGACCACAGGGCATCTTCGGCGACAAGAAGGAGGTGGCCATCGGTGAGCGGGGCTGACCTCTCCAAGGGCCCGTCGGGGCCGTCGGGCTCGTCGGCCGGCGCCGGTCCGGTGCTCGCCAAGGCCGGGCCCAACGACGACCCCCACGCCGGGATCGAGCGCGTGCCGGGCGTGTCCAAGCCCGACCCCATCCTGGTGGCCGACTCGGTGCGCCGGACCTACGGCGGCCTCACCGCCGTCGACGTCGACCACGTCGAGGTCCAGCGGGGCACCATCACCGCCCTGATCGGGCCCAACGGTGCCGGCAAGACCACGTTCTTCAACCTGCTCACGGGGTTCGACAAGCCGGACTCGGGGCGGTGGACCTTCGACGGTGTCGACCTGGCCGGGATGCCGGCCCACAAGGTCGCCCGCCGGGGCATGGTGCGGACGTTCCAGCTGACCAAGTCGCTGGCCCGCCTCTCGGTCATCGAGAACCTGAAGCTGGGTGGCACCGGGCAGCGGGGCGAGAGCTTCTTCATCGGCCTGTTCCGGCCGCTCTGGGGCGCCCAGGAATCCGAGATCGAGGCCCGCGCCGACGAGCTGCTGGTGCGGTTCAAGCTCGACCACATGCGCGACGAGTACGCCGGGTCGCTGTCGGGCGGCCAGCGCAAGCTGCTGGAGATGGCTCGGGCCCTCATGGTCCAGCCCCAGATGGTGATGCTCGACGAGCCCATGGCCGGCGTGAACCCGGCCCTGACCCAGTCGCTGCTCGGCCACGTGAAGTCGCTCCGCGAGGACGGCATGACCGTGCTGTTCGTCGAGCACGACATGGACGTGGTCCACGACATCAGCGACTGGGTGATCGTGATGGGCGAGGGCCGCATCATCTCCGAGGGCACGCCCCGCGACATCTCGGCCGACCCGGCCGTCATCGACGCCTACCTGGGCAGCCACCACGATGCGCCGCTCACCCCCGAGGAGGAGGAGCAGGTCCTCGCCGAGGTCGAGGAGGCCATCGCCGAAGGGGTCATCGCCGAGGAGGAGACCGGATGAGCGAGCCGACCGGGCCGTCGTTGAACAAGGGCGCGTCAACATCGCCGTCGATCGCGTCGTCGTCGACCGCGTCGTCGTCGACCGCGTCGTCGTCGGACACGGCGACGGCAGGGGGCGCGGCGTCGATCGTGCTGGCCACCGACATCGTCGCCGGCTACGTGCCCGAGGTGAACATCCTCAACGGCTGCTCGCTGCACCTCGACCGTCAGGAGCTGGTCGGCATCATCGGGCCCAACGGCGCCGGCAAGTCGACGTTCCTCAAGGCGCTGTTCGGGCTGATCCCCGTCCGGTCCGGGACGATGACCCTCGAGGGCCGCGACATCACCGGGATGAAGGCCAACCAGCTGGTGTCGCTCGGCCTCGGCTACGTCCCGCAGAACAACAACGTCTTCCCCCGGCTCACGGTCGAGGAGAACCTGGAGATGGGGGCGTACAAGCAGAAGGGCAGCGCCTTCAAGGAGCGCTTCGAGGCCGTCTGCGACCTCTTCCCCATGCTGGGCGAGCGGCGCAAGCAGCGGGCCGGCTCGCTGTCGGGTGGTGAGCGCCAGATGGTGGCGATGGGCCGGGCTCTCATGCCCGACCCGCAGGTCCTGCTGCTCGACGAGCCGTCGGCCGGGCTGTCGCCGCTCTACCAGGACGAGGTCTTCATCCGCTGCCGGCGCATCAACGCCGCCGGCGTGTCGATCATCATGGTCGAGCAGAACGCCCGCCGGTGCCTGCAGATCTGCGACCGGGCCTACGTCCTCGACCAGGGGACCAACGCCTACACCGGCGGCGGCCAGGAGCTCCTGAACGACCCCAAGGTCATCGAGCTCTACCTCGGCACCCTCGCCCGGGCCCAGTAGGCGGGGACCCACACCCGAGCGCCGCGCCCCGGGGTCTTCG
>DATHEV010000265.1:0-2650 GCA_035318405.1 Iamia sp. | reverse complement strand
TGCGGCGGTGCCACGGAGCCGGGCGAGTGCCGCTGTAGCGACAGTGCACGGGGCCGCTATCGACGACGGCTGAGCGGGCCCATCCTCGACCGGTTCGACCTGCGGGTCACCGTCCACCGCCCCGATCCCACGGCGCTGCTGGCCACCACCGCCGGCGAGCCGACCGAGGCTGTGGCCGAGCGCGTCGCCCGGGCGCGGGAGCTCGCCGCCGATCGGGGGTTCGCGACCAACGCCGCCATCCCGGCCAAGCGGCTCGACCAGGTGGCACCGCTCGACGGCGGCGCCGCCCGGATGCTCGAGGCGGCCCTGCGTCAGGGGCGGCTGACAGCCCGGGGCCTGGCGCGCGTCCGTCGGGTCGCCCGCACCGTCGCCGACCTCGACGGCACCGATCCCATGGCGCCGCTCGGTGCCGAGCCCATCGCCCTGGCCATGGCCCTCCGCGGCGCCATCGTCACCGGCTCCGAGGCGGCGGCATGAGCGAGCGCCGCGAGCGAACCACACGGCACCGTCGTCTTCCCGGCGGTGGAGCGAGCGCCGCGGGTCGAGCCGCCGCCGCTCGTTGGTGCCCGTCCTCGGCGACCGTGCACGACGGCTCCCACGACCGGATGGTGCACCCATGAGCGCGGCGGCGTCGTCCGATCGGCCGGAGCCGGAGGGACAGGCCCCGGGGGTGTGCGACCTGCCGGCGGGGGCGTGGTGGGCGGCTCTGGCCGGGCTGCCGGGGATGGGGCCGGCCCGGCTCGGGGCGCTGTGGGAGGCCTGCACCCCCGAGGAGGCCTGGCGGCTCGTCGCCGAGGGCGGAGCGCACCGGTTGCCGACGCTGGCCGCCCTGCTCGGGAAGCAGGCCGAGAGCGCCGCCGCCGGGCTGGCCCGGGCCGCGGCCGGCGTCGACGTGGCCGGCGGCTGGGCCGCCCATCGCGACGCCGGCATCGAGGTCGTCGTCCGGGGCGACCCCCGCATGCCGCCCCGGCTCGACGAGGACATCGACCCGCCGATCGTGCTCTTCGCTGCCGGCGACCTCGCCGCGACTGAGGGCCCGACGATCGCCATCGTCGGCACCCGCCGTTGCAGCCGGCCCGGGGCCGAGATCGCCCACGAGATCGGGCGGCAGTGCGCCCGGGCCGGCGGCCGGGTCGTGTCGGGGCTGGCCGTCGGCATCGATGCCGCCGCCCACGCCGGCGCCCTCGCCGCCGGGCCGGGGGCGGCGCCACCGGTGGCCGTGGTCGGCAGCGGCCTCGACGTGATCTACCCGGCCCGCAGCCGGGCGCTGTGGCACCAGGTCGCCCGGCAGGGCGTGGTCCTCAGCGAGTACCCGCTCGGCACCTCGCCCACCCGGTGGCGCTTCCCGGCCCGCAACCGCCTGGTGGCGGCGCTGGCCGATGTGGTCGTGGTCGTCGAGTCGGCTCGCACCGGCGGGTCGATGTACACGGTCGACGAGGCGCTGGAGCGCCAGCGCGAGGTCCTGGCCGTGCCCGGCTCGGTCCGCTCGTCGGCCTCGGCCGGCACCAACTGGCTGCTCTCCCAGGGGGCCCACCCGTGTTGCAGCGCCGACGACGTCCTGATGGCCGCCGGCCTGACGGCGACGCCGGAGGAGGCCGCCAGCGTCCTCGACCCCCGACCCCCACCGACGGGCGACGGCCGCCGGGTCCTCCGGGCCATCGGCTGGGATCCGGCCACCCTCGATGCGGTGGCCATCCGCACCGGTCTCGGTCTCGGCGCCGTGGCCGTGGCCCTCGACCGCCTCGAGACCGATGGGTGGATCGACCGAGCCGACGGGCGCATCGAGAGGAGGGCCCGACCGTGAGCCTCCGCGCCGTCGTGCCCACCACCCCGCTGCACCTCGCCGTCTGGTCCCTGGCCATCGTCCTCGGCGGTGCCGTGGCCGCCCGGCCCGTGCCGTCGGCGGCGGTGATGGTGCTGGTCCGCGCCCACGCCCGGCGGCTCGGCTGCCGAGCCGCGGTGCTGGTCGTGCGGCATGCCGGGCCCGTCCTCCTCACGGTCCTGCGCGCCCAGTGCGGTGTGATCGTCGCCGCCTTCCGGGTCTGGACCGCCCTCCGTCTCGCCGTCGTCTGCGTGCGCTGGGCGCCCCGGCTGGCCCGCGCCCACGGCCGCCTGATCCGCCACCGGTGGGCCGTGCGGCGACGTCGGGCGGCGCCCGGGCGGCCTGACGGTGGGGGCACTCCGAGACCCGAGGTCACCGGGCCGCCACCAGGCGGTCGGTACCGTGGCGGGGGTGGCGTGGGACGTCGAGCTCTTCCTCCAGTCGCTCACCGACGTCCGTCCCGCGACGCTGACGGCCTACGAGCGCGACCTGCGTCGCTTCACCGAGTGGGCCCAGCGCAACGCCCACGAGAGCCCGGAGCGGATCACCCGGGCGACGCTGCGCTACTACCTGGGCGAGCTGTCCGAGGGGGTCGACCGGCCGCCGGACCCCAAGAAGGCGCCCCACCCGCTGGCGCCCCGCTCGCTGGCCCGCCACGTGAGCACCCTGCGCCGCTACTTCCACTGGGCCACCCGCACCGGCCGGACCCCGCAGGGCGATCCGACGCTCGACCTGTCGGCGCCCCACGGCGACTCCCGGCTGCCGCAGGTGTTGCGGCCCGACCAGGTCGACGCCATGGTGTCGACGCCGACCCCGGACGACCCCGCC
>DATHEV010000264.1:0-2802 GCA_035318405.1 Iamia sp. | reverse complement strand
CTGGTCGGCCTGGTCGAGATCGTCTTGACCTTCGGCACCGTGGCCGTGGTCGTCGCCCTGGCCAGCCATCGGTTCCGGCGGCTGGGCGACCACCTCGCCGGCACCGTGGTGATCCGCGAGCGGGGCGCGGGGGCGGATCGGGCCCAGCCCCGCCACTTCGTGCCCCACCCGGGCTGGGAGCCGTGGGCAGCGCGGCTCGACGCCACCCGGCTCACGTCCGACGACTACCGCCTCGTGCGGTCGTTCCTGCTGCGGGCGGCCCACCTGCCGCCCGCGGCCCGGAACCGCCTGGGCCTCCAGATCCTCGACCGGGTGCTGCCCCGCGCCGGCATCGACCCGGCGGCGGCCGCCGCCCTGGGGGCGTGGTCCGTCGAGGCCCCCCTGGTCGCCATCGCCGCCGCCTACCAGCGGCGCTTCGACGAGCCCGACAACGCGAGCTGGCGATCAGATCCGGCGGCTTCCCGCCGGATCTGATCGCCAGTTCGAGAGCTGGGGGTGGGAGCTAGGCCTCGTCGACGATGATGTCGACGAGCTTGCGGCCCCGACGCCGACCGAACTTCACCCGGCCGGTGGCCGTGGCGAAGAGGGTGTCGTCGCCGCCGCGCCCGACGTTGTCACCGGCGTGGAAGCGGGTGCCGCGCTGGCGGATGATGATCGACCCGGCCGGCACGAGGGTGCCGTCGTAGGCCTTCACGCCGAGGCGCTTGCTCTGGGAGTCGCGGCCGTTCCTGGTGGAACCGCCGCCCTTGGTCTTCGACATGTCGCCTCAGCCCTTCGTGATGCCGGTGATCTCGACCGTGGAGTAGTGCTGCCGGTGGCCCCACCGCTTCCGCTGGTTCGACTTGTTCTTGTAGGTGAAGCCCGTGATCTTGGGACCCTTGGAGTCGGCCACGACCTTCGCCGTCACCGTGACCTTGGCCAGGGCGTCGGGGGTGGCCAGGACCGTGTCACCGTCGACCAGCAGGAGCGGGGTCAGCTCGACCTCGGTGTCGACCGGGCCCAGCTTCTCGACGTCGAGCCGCTGGCCCTCGGTCACGCGGTACTGCTTGCCGCCGGTCTTGATGACTGCATCCATGGTCGTCTCGTCGTCTCGGGTGGTCGATCGGGGGGCCGCCAGGGCCGACGGACCAGATTAGTGGGGTCCGGGGCCCACGCCCAACCCCGCCTGACGGTCACTCGGTGCCAGGCACCGAGTGACCGGGCTAGCCGTTGGGGAGCAGGGACGTGTCGAAGACGACGCCGCGGCCCTCGCAGTGGGGGCAGCCGGTGGCGAAGGACTCCAAGAGGCCCTCGCCGATGCGCTTGCGGGTCATCTCCACCAGGCCCAGCTGGGAGATGTCGAAGACCTGGGTGCGGGTCTTGTCACGGGCCAGGGCGTCGCGGAACGTCTTGATGACGTCGTCGCGGTTCTTGGCCACCTCCATGTCGATGAAGTCGATGACGATGATGCCGCCGATGTCGCGGAGCCGCAGCTGGCGGGCGACCTCCTCGGCCGCCTCCAGGTTGTTGACGTAGACCGTCTGCTCGAGGCTCGACTTGCCCACGTTCTTGCCCGTGTTGACGTCGATGACCGTCAGGGCCTCGGTGTGCTCGATGATGAGCGAGCCGCCCGAGGGCAGCCACACCTTGCGGTCGAGCGCCTTGTGCAGCTGCTCGTGGATGTGGTGCTTCTCGAACAGCGGCAGCGGCTCGGCGGCGATGTCGAAGTGCTCGACCCGCTCGGCCATCTCGGGCGAGATGCTGCTGACGTAGTCGAGCACCTCCTCGAAGAGCTGCCGGTCGTCGATGACGACCTTGCGGAAGTCGTTGTTGAGCTCCTCGCGGATGACCCGGAGGGCCGACTCGGGCTCGCGGTAGAGCAGGGACGGGCCCTGGCTCCGGGCCCGCTCGGCGAGGGCCTCGATCTGCTGCCACTGGAGCGCCAGCCGGGCCACGTCGGCCTCGATCTCCGAGGCGGTGACGCCCTCGGCCGCGGTGCGCACGATCAGGCCGTGGCCCTTGGGCCGGACCTTGTCGAGGATGTTCCGCAGCCGCTTGCGCTCGTCGTCGGGCAGGCGCTTGGAGATGCCGTAGGTCGTGCTGTTGGGCACGAGGACCACGAACCGGCCGGGGAGCGAGACCTCCTGGGTCAGCCGGGCGCCCTTGTGGGCGATGGGGTTCTTGGTGACCTGGCAGACGATCAGCTGCTTGGCCCGCAGCATGTCCTCGATCTTGGCGTTCGACTTCTGCTTGGGCTGGTCGAGATCGTCGTCGGCGCGGGCGTCGCTGCGGTAGAGCACGGCGTTCTTGGGCGTGCCGATGTCGACGAACGCGGCCTCCATGCCCGGCAGCACGTTCTGGACCTTGCCCAGGTAGATGTTGCCGTGGATCTGGCTGATGTCGTCGGCCGGCCGCGACACCTGGTGCTCGATCAGCGAGCGGCCCTCGAGGATGGCGATCTGGGTGGCCTCGGGCTCGACGTGGACGGCCATGAGGTAGCGCCCCACGGCCTTGCCCTTGCGCTCGCGGCCCCGCCGGGCGGCGAGGACGTCGTCGTCGAGCTCGACCGGAGCCCCGCCGGTGACGGCGGTGACGGGCTGGACCGGCTTCTGGTTGCGACCGCCGCGGCCCTGGCCCCGACCGTCGCCGCGACCGCCGCCCTGGTTCCGGCCCTCGCCTTGGTTCCGGCCCCCGCCGTCGCCGCGACCGCCACCCCGGCCACCGTCGCGACCGCCGTTGCCGCCGCCGTCGCCGCGGCCACCGCCCTGCCGGCCGCCGCCACCACCACCGCCGTTGGCGCTCGGGGCGGATCCGTCGGCGGCG
>DATHEV010000263.1:0-3054 GCA_035318405.1 Iamia sp. | reverse complement strand
GGTCATGGGCACCGGGGTGGCCTGGCCGATGACCTCGCTACCCCCGAACCACATCACCGGGTGGGTCCCGCTCGAGTCGCGGAACACGAGCTTGTAGGAGCCCGGGGCCAGGTCCTTGATGGCGTACTCACCACCGGCGTCGGTCTTGGCCGCCTTGACGTAGGCGCCGCTGCTGGCGTTGTAGGCCTGCACCGTCACCAACGGCACCGGCCCCACCGCGTCGATGATGGTCCCGCCGATGGTGTTGCGGGTCACCAGACTGAACGGCGCCGAGGCCGTCTGTCCGGTACCGAGGGCGATCGCTCCGGCCTCGGACCGCGCCGTCTGGTTCCCCGACCACTCCTGCGCCAGGCCGCCCGACGGGTCGGTCACGGAGACGTAGTAGGTGCCCTCGGGGAGGCCCCGTAGCGAGGCCGAACCCGACACGGCGGGCACGGTCCGGTAGGCCGAGGCCCCGACGGGACCGGAGTTGTACAGGGCCACGGTGTAGGTGCCGGGGTTGGAGATCGTCACGTCGATCTCGGCCCCGGTGGCCAGGCCGGCATCGAGGGCGACCTCGTCACCGGGGGCGAAGGTGATCGGCGTCGAGGCCGAGCGCACCAGCGAATCGGCATGCCACTCGTCGACGTAGTCCTGGCCCGGGTCCCGGAAGATCACCCGGTAGGTCCCCGCCGGGATCGCCGGGCCCAGGTCGTAGCCACCCGACGCATTCGTCGTGGCCGAGCTGGCCGTGAACCCCACCCCGTCCTCGTACAGACGCACCGTGATCCCCGCCAGGCCATCACCGGACTCATCAGAGATCACGAGACCGTGGACGCCGGGGTGGGTCACCGTGATGTCCACCGTCGCCGCGAACGACACATGCCCGTTCGCATCGGTGACCGTGTAGGAGAAGCTGGCCTCGGCATCACTCCCGGGCGCCGGGGTGAAGATCAGGTTCGGCGCCGACCCGGACAGTGAACCGCTGGACGGGGTGCCCACCTGATAGGTCAACACCCCCGACTCGGGATCAGAACCGGCCAGCGGCACCGCCACCGGCGTGTTCACCGTCGTCGCCACCGACACCGCCCCCGCCACCGGACGCAGGTTCACCGTCGTCGGATCGGACGCCGTGTTGTTGGCCGAGCTGTGATCCGGGCTGGCCGACACCGACGCCGAGTTCGCACCCGAAGCCGCCCCGGCAGCGATGTCCACCGTGATCGTGAACGTGACGCCCGCCGAGGCGGCGAGAGCTGTGGCCCGGGTGCAGGTCACCTGCGTGCCACCCGATCCCGGCGTGCAGGAGAAGCCCGAGGACCCCGTGGCGTAGGAGGAGTAGGTCAGCCCGGCCGGCAGGGAGTCGGCCACGGTGATGGTGCCGGACGTGGCCGCGTTCCCGACGTTGGCGACGCCGAGGGTGTAGGTCCCCTGGGTCCCGTCGTTGAACACGCCCACGTGCGACTTGGTGATGGCCACGTCGGGCGCCGTCACGTTCACCGTGATCGTCGCCGACAGCGAGGGCCCGACGAGGTCGGACCGGGTGTAGGTGAAGGTGTAGGTGCCCAAGGTGCTGGGCGCGGTGTAGGTCCGGCTGCACGTCGAGCCCCCCGACAGCGAACCCCCGGACGGAGCGGTGGTCGCGCACGTCGTGGTGTCGCCGTCCGGATCGGACCCGCCGAAGGCGATCGTGGTCGCCGATCCCGGGGCCACGGTGACGGTCTGGGCCACCGAGGTGGGCACCGAGTTCTGGATGTTCAGGGTGATCGTGTAGGTCGGACTCGACACCCCCTGCGAGTCCTGCACGCGGTAGGTGAAGGTGTCCGCGCCCGAGGTGTCGATGCTGGCCGTGTAGGTGCGGGCGCAGCCCGAGCCGCCGAGCGAGCCCTTGGTCGGGGTGGCGACGATGATGCACGAGACGGGGTTGTCACCGTCGGGGTCCGAGGCGGCCAGCGTGACGGTGGCAGCCGCCCCCTTGGTGACGCTGTAGGTGTTGCCGCTGCCCGTCGGGGGCTGGCTGTAGGTCCAGGTGATCGAGGCCGTGCCGGCCTCACCGGCATGGCCGCCCTCGTTGTCCTGGGCCCCGTAGCCGCCACGGCCGGGCTGGTTCCGCGTCCCGCAGACGGCGTTGGTCCGCCCGCAGATCGTGCTGCCGGTGCCGCTGTTGCCATAGGTGGGGCTGCCCGACGCGGCGTAGGAGGAGCCACCACCGCCGGCGCCACCGGCCTCGGACCCGCTGGCGCAGGCACCACCGCCACCACCACCGCCGCGGTAGCCGGCGCCACCGCCACCACCACCCGCGCAGTTGCCGGTCGAGCCACCGTTGCCACCGCTGGACCCGGAGCCGGCCACACCGCCACCCGCACCGTTGGCGCCGCCACCGGCCGAGCCGCCGGCGGACTGGGTGCCGCCACCGCCGGCGCCACCGTTCTGGCTGGCGTTGCCGCCGCCGCCGCCGTTGGCACCATTGGCGCCAGCCGCGCCGCCGACGCCTCCGTGACCGCCCCGGGGCGAGCCCGAGACGTTGCGCCAGGCGCCGCCGGCGCCGCCACCGCCGGCCGCCACGACGAGGGGCGTGGTGCAGCCACCGCTGCCGACGCACAGGGCGGTGGCACCGCCACCGCCGCCGCCGCCGCTGCGGTTGCCGCCGCGGCCGCCCGCGCCGTACGACGAGGTGCCGCCGGTGCCGCCGCCGCTCGAGCCGTTCGTCTCCAGGCCGCCACCGCCCCCGCACCCGATGGTGAGGGCGACCGTCGACCCACCGGTGAGCCCGGTGAGGGTGGTGCTGATGGTGGCACCACCGCCACCGTCGCCGGCGTAGTCCTGGGCGGCGTCGATGCCGCCACCGCCGGCGCCGCCACCCGTCAGGGTCACGGTGGCCGAGACGATGCCGGCCGGCACCGTGTAGTTGCTCCACCCGTTGCAGCCCGGGACGGTGGTGAAGGCCGCGGTCTGGGTCGTCGCCCCGGCCGTCGGCCCCTGAGCCAGCGAGCCGACCAGGGCCAGCGACAGCCCCAGCAGCAGGCTGGTGAGCGCGGCGATGATCCGCCGTCCCGCGATCGTGCGGATCGTGTGCAT
>DATHEV010000262.1:0-8439 GCA_035318405.1 Iamia sp. | reverse complement strand
CGACCGACCGGGTGCCGTGGACCGCCGCCGCCGAGGCCCTCCGCGCCGGTGTCCCGGTCGCCGCCCTGGCCGAGGACCTGACCGTCGCCTACGGCCTGCGTCCCGACGACCCCGTCGTCGCCTGGTACCGGGCCAGGCTCCGCTGAGCGTTCTCGGTGCCCACGGTCGCGTCAGCGCGACCTGCCGGGACCAGAAGATCCTCTTGGTGGGGAGGGTCGCGGGCTAGCGGCCGAGGGCGCGGGTGGCCTCGGCGACGATGCCGGCGGCGTCGAGGCCCAGCGCCGCCAGGATGGCGTCGGCCTTGCCGTGGGCCAGGTACCGCGTGGGGACGCCCATGACCCGCACCACGGGCTGCTCGGACCGGGGCCCGTCGACGGTGGCCTCGGCCACCAGGTCGGCCAGGGCGGCGCCGATGCCGCCGTCGCGGTAGCCGTCCTCGACGCTGACCACGACGGGGTGGCCGGCGGCGTCGGCCACGAGCTCGGGGTCGAGCGGGTGGATGACCCGCGGGTCCCACACGGTGCAGGACACGCCCTGCTCCTCGAGGATGGCGGCGGCCTCGGTGCAGGCGCCCAGCATCTTGCCCACGCCCACCAGGCAGACGTCCGTCCCGGAGGTGAGCCGTCGACCCTCGAGGCCCGAGCCGACCTCGCCGTCGGTGACCTGCGGGCAGGCCGTCTTGGGCCACCGCAGCGAGGTCGGACCGGTGGTGATCTCGAGGGCGTCGTGCAGCTGCTGCTGGAGCTCCTGGTACGACGACGGGGCGAACATGGTGATGCCCGGGACCTTCGACAGCAGGACCATGTCGAGGATGCCGTGGTGCGAGGGACCGTCGTCGCCGGTGATGCCGGCCCGGTCGAGGCAGAACACGACGGGCTGGCCGTGGAGTCCGACGTCGAGGTTGGCCTGGTCGAAGGCCCGGGAGAGGAACGTCGAGTAGAGGGCGACGACCGGACGCAGGCCGCCCATGGCCATGCCGGCGGCCGAGGTGACGGCGTGCTGCTCGGCGATGCCGACGTCGATCATCCGGCCCGGGAAGCGGTCGCCGAAGGGGAGCAGGCCGGTGGAGTCGGGCATGGCCGCGGTGATGGCCACCACCTCGGGCCGGTTCTCGCCCTCCTTGATGAGGGCCTCGGTGAACGCCGCCGTGTACGTCCCGGGGGTCGGCCCGCCGATGTCGTGCATGCGCTTGATCGGGTCGTTCTCCGCCGGGGCGTGGCCCTTGCCCTTGTCGGTGAGGACGTGGACGACGATCGGCTCGTCGAGCTCGGCGGCGTGGCGCAGGGCCCGCTCGAGACCGGCCACGTCGTGGCCGTCGATCGGGCCGGTGTACTTCACGCCCAGCGTCTCGAAGAAGACGGGCGGCTCGACCATCTCGCGCACGCCGGCCAGGGCGCCGAGCATGCCCCAGGCCAGGTGGTCGCCCACGTAGGGCACCTTGCGCACGGTCTCCTCGACCCGCGCCCGCTGGCGGACGTACCGGGGATCGACCCGCACCCGCGACACGGTCTCGGTGAGCCGGCTGACGGTGGGGGCGTAGCTCCGACCGTTGTCGTTGAGGATGATGATGGCCCGCTTGCCCGAGTGGCCGAGGTTGTTGAGCGCCTCGTAGGCCATGCCACCGGTCATCGAGCCGTCGCCGATGATGGCCACCACCCGCCGGCCCTCGCCGTGGTCGGACTCCTGGGCCACGGCCAGGCCGTGGGCGTAGCTGATGATGGTCGAGGCGTGGCTGTTCTCGACCCAGTCGTGCTCGGACTCCTCGCGGCTCGGGTAGCCCGAGAGGCCCCCGGCCTGGCGGAGGTGCTCGAAGTCGGCCTTCCGCCCGGTGACGATCTTGTGGACGTAGGCCTGGTGGCCGGTGTCCCACAGGACGATGTCGCGGGGGGAGTCGAAGACCCGGTGGACGGCCAGCGTGAGCTCGACCGCACCCAGGTTGGAGCCCAGGTGGCCACTGCCCACGTGGTCGATCGCATCGACGATGAACTCCCGGATCTCGGCCGACAGCTCGTCGAGCTGGTCGTAGGAGAGGCGGCGGAGATCCGCCGGGCAGGAGATCCGATCCAGGAGCATCGGGAGCGAGGCTACCGCGGTCACCCCTTGCGGTTGCCGTCGGACGGGTACCCGGTCTGGCACGCTCGTTGGTGATGGGCCATGACCTGGAGGCGCTGGTGCGGGCGCAGCGGAAGGGCTGCGCCATCGGCGGGTCGGCCCTCTACGAGACGGTGCTCGACGCCGTGCTCGCCGACCTGGCGGTCGACGGCCCCTGCCGCGCCGTCCTGGAGCCCTACGCCCCCGAGCCCCACGCCCGAGCGACGGTGCTCCGGTTCCTGGCCGCCGTGCACACGCTGGTGCTCGACGGGCGGGCCCCGGGGCTGGCCGCGCACTACCCGTCCGCCGGGGGCACGCCGGGCCCCGACGTCAGCGTCGTCTTCGTGGCCACCGTCGCCGAGCACCTCGCCGAGCTGGTCGAGCGGACGGGCGAGCCCATCCAGACCAACGAGGTGGGCCGATCCGCCGCCCTGCTCGGCGGGTTCCTGGTGCTGGCCGCCACCGGGCTCCCGCTCCGGGTCCTGGAGGTGGGGTCCAGTGCCGGGCTCAACCTCCGCTTCGACCACCTGCGCTACGAGGCCGGGGACGACGCCTTCGGCCCGGCCGACTCGCCGGTGCGCTTCGTCGAGCCGTGGGTGGGCGGCCGGCCCCGCCTCGACGCCCCGATCCGGGTGGTCGAGCGGCGCGGGTGCGACGTCAACCCGCTCGACCCGGCCGATCCCGCCCACCAGCTGCGGCTCCGGGCCTGCCTGTGGCCCGACCAGCCCGACCGCCGCCAGCGGCTCGACGGCGCCCTCGCGGTGGCGGCCACCGTGCCGGTCACCGTCGAGCGGGCCGACGCCGCCACGTGGGCGGTCGCCCGGCTCGCCGATCCCGTGCCCGGCGTCGTCACCGTCGTCGTCCACACCATCGTGGCCCAGTACCTGGAGGCGGCGACCCGCCGCGACCTCGAGGCCGCCATACGCGCCGCCGGTGCCGCCGCCACGCCCGAGGCGCCGGTCGCCTGGCTGTGCATGGAGCCGGCCACCGAGACCGAGGCCGAGGTCCGCCTCACCCTGTGGCCCAAGCCCGCCCCCGTCCGCACCCACGTCCTGGCCCGCACCGGCTTCCACGGCCTCCCCGTGAGGTGGCTCGCGGGCTGAACCGCTCACCCGGCGAACGCCCACGAGGTGCCAGGCACCTCGTGGTCCGTCAGGCGGTGGCGGCGCGGCGTTGCTCCCGCCGGGCGAAGCGGCCGTCGTTCCACCGCGTCAGGAGGGTGGAGACACCGAGACCGACGGCGAAGGCGGCCAGGCCTCCGATGGCGTCGAGCCAGTAGTGGTTGCCGGTGATCAGGATGCAGAACACGGTGGCCATCGGGTATAGGACCACCAGCACCTTGGCCCACCGGCGGCGGACCAGGCCCCACATCACGAAGGCGCTCCAGGTCGACCAGCCCGTGTGCATCGACGGCATGGCCGCGAACTGGTTGGAGACCTCGGCCACCTCCTCGTCCTGGAACGAGAGCCAGCCGCCGTGCACGGCCAGGGTGTCGACGACCCCGTCGCCGTGGCAGTCCGCCTCCTGCTGCTCGAAGCAGGCCCCGAACCTGGAGGTGTCGCCCAGCAGCCGGGGCGGCATGAGCGAGTAGCCGGCGAAGCCGATCAGGGCTGCCGCCGTCATGGCCGCCAGGGTCGAGCGCCAGAGCGAGTAGCGGTCGGGTTGGCGGCGGTAGAGCCAGACCAGGGCGCCGGCGGTGACGATGAAGTGGGCGGTGCCGTAGTAGATGTTCCACGCCCGGATCAGGCCCATGCCCGGCAGGTCGAGGTACCAGCGCTGGAGCTCGGGCTCGAACCACAGGCCGATGGCGTCCTGGATCCGGATGATGTCGCGGGCGTGCTCGTAGGCGATGCGGGTCGAGTCCTCGCCGGCGGAGCCGAACTGGTTCCGGACCCACGAGTACACGAGGTAGAAGGCGATGACGTAGGCGACCTCGCGCCACCAGCGCAGCCGGCGGCCCGACGCCGTGGCCGGCTCGTCCGGGCCGGAGGCGTCGGTGCTGTCGGTCGTGTCGGTGTCGACCTCGGTCACGCCGGCACCGAGGTGGACTCGCCGGACGCCGCCTCGGTGCCCGGCTTCGGCGGCACGATGGGCTCGAGGTCGTCGGGGTCGAGGACGTCGCCGCCGCCCTTGCGCCCGCCGATGGCGAAGGCGGGAGCGCCGAGCAGGCTCACCAGCAGGTTCAGCACGTAGAGCAGGATGCCCAGGGCGACGGCCTGCGCGGTGGGCACGCCGAGGGGCCGGAGGAAGAGGGCGAAGAGGCCCTCGCGCACACCCAACCCGGAGATGCTGATGGGCAGGACCTGGGCGATGGCGACGGCGGGGAAGAAGGCCAGCAGGGCGGTGGGTCCGGCGTCGGGGATGGCCAGCGAGCGGGCCGCCATGACGGCGGCGGCCACCAGCACGAGCTGGTAGGCGAAGCCCACGGCGATGACGTAGCCGGCCTGCTTGGGGTGGGCCCGCAGCCGGGTGAGCCCGAGGCTGACGGCGGCCAGGAACCGCTTCCAGCCCTTCTCGGCGTCGACCTCGCCGAAGCGGTGGGCGGCGACGGCCACGATGACGAGGACCAGGGCGACGAGGGTGCCGCACGCCAGGCTGAAGGCGATCTGGGTGGCCCGCCCCAGCTCGCGCAGCGGCGGGTTGAGGAGCAGCCCGACGAACGTGATGACCGGCAGCACCAGCCAGCCGGTCAGCCGCTCGAGCACGACCGAGGCGAAGCTGTCGGGCATGCGCCCGTTGTCGCGGGCGAGGCGCGACACCCGCAGCACGTCGCCGCCGATGGTGGTGGGCAGGACGTTGGCCACGAACTGGCCGGCGAGGTAGTGCGACAGGAGCCGGTTGAACCGGGCCGGCTGGCCCATGGCCGAGAGCACCGTGTGCCACCGCACGGCCGACAGCACGATGCTGGCCAGGGTGAGCAGCATGGCGCCGGCCAGCCACAGGGCGGTCGACGTCGTCCACTCGGGGAGCACGCGGGCGCCCCGCGACTCGATCTTGGTGAGGAGGAAGCCGAGCATCGCCGCGCTCACGAGGAGGCGCAGCCCCAGGGTCAGCCGGCGGCGCACGGTGTCGGACATGCGCCGCTCCTCTCCGTGTCGGACCGCCCCGGCGCGGGGCTGTCAACGGTAGTTCACCTCCCGGTCGATCCGATGGTGCCGATGCTGGGGGAGTGGCCCCCGGAGCGGGGTGCGACCGACCGTCTGCCTAGAGTTCGCCCGTGAGCGAGCGCCAGCGAGCGAACCAGTCAGAACAGCTGTGGCTCCGACGGCAGAGCGAGCGCAGCGAGCGGAGCCGTTGGCGGTCCTCGGTGCCCCCTCCAGCGGACAGTCTGGGGCGACC
The DNA here is from genome assembly GCA_035318405.1 of Iamia sp. Classification (GTDB taxonomy): domain Bacteria; phylum Actinomycetota; class Acidimicrobiia; order Acidimicrobiales; family Iamiaceae; genus Iamia. Next base: position 3,009 of record DATHEV010000262.1, on the reverse strand, counting down.
GCGGCGAGCCGTCGGCGCACCGAGGGCCGGCCAGACGCCTCGAACCTCGATGGAGACAGGGTGAAGATCCGAGACATCACCACCTCCCGGCTCCGCCACAGCGTGGCCGAGGCCGGCGTCGGCGAGCCGCTGATGCTCGTCCACGGCTTCACGGGGGCCAAGGAGGACTTCGCCGACTTCCTCGACGGGTTCGCCGACCGGGGCTGGCAGGTCGTCGCCCCCGACCTCCGGGGCCACGGGGCCAGCGAGGCGCCGATCGTCGAGGCGGCCTACTCGCTCGACGAGATGGCGGCCGATGTCCTGGCCCTGGCCGACGAGCTGGGCTGGGAGCGCTTCGACCTGCTGGGTCACTCGATGGGCGGCATGGTCGCCCAGGTCGTGGCCCTCCAGGTCTCCGAGCGGCTGCGGTCGCTCGTGCTCATGGACACCGGCCACGGCCCGGTCGAGGGGCTCGACCCGGCGCTGCTGGCCCTCGCCATCGAGGTCGTCCGCACCGAGGGCGTCGAGCGCCTGATCGAGCTGGCCGCCGAGCTCGGCCCGGTCGGCCGCCCCCGCTCGCCGTCGGAGGAGCGGGTCCGCGAGGAGCGCGCCGGCTACATCGACTTCGGCGATCGCAAGATGCGGGCCGCCGCGCCCGCCATGTACGCCGCCATGGCCCAGGGCCTGAGCTCGGCGGAGGACCGGCTGCCCGCCCTGGCCGCGCTCGACGTCCGCACGCTCGTCGTCGTGGGCGAGGAGGACGAGGGCTTCACCGGGCCGTCGGCGCGGCTGGCCGAGGCCATCCCCGGCGCCACCCTCGAGGTCATCGCCGACGCCGCCCACAGCCCCCAGTTCGAGAACCCCGACCGCTGGTGGAAGGTGGTCAGCCGCTTCCTCGAGGCCGGCCGACCCGACCCCGACCCCACGGACTGACGACCGTTGGCCAGCCGTGAGCGCGGGGGTCCGGAGGCGGCCCGCGCCGCCCTGGAGAGCACGACCGTCTGCGTGATGGGCTACGGCGACCACGGCGGCGGGGCCGGCATGGTCGACTTCCTCACCGCCATGGGCGCCCGGGTGGTGCTCACCGAGATCCGCCCTCGCGATGCCTTCTCGCCCGACGTCCTGGCCCACCTCGACGCCGTCGTCGCCGAGGCCCGCTTCGGCGGGCACGACGACAGCCACCTCGACGGCGTCGACCTGCTGGTCCGCAACCCGGCGGTCCGCTTCGGGAACCCGTTGCTGGCCGCGGCGCGGGAGCGAGGCATCCCCGTCGAGATGGAGATGACGCTGTTCTTCCGGTGGTGGCCGGGACGGATCGTGGGCGTGACCGGCACCAAGGGGAAGTCGACCACCACGACGCTGGCCGACGCCGTGCTGGCCGCGTCGCAGCCCACCTTGAAGGCGGGGAACCTCCGGGTGAGCGCCATCAAGGCACTGCTGCCGGGAGCGGCCGACCCCGAGACGGTGGCGATCATCGAGCTGTCGTCGTTCCAGCTCGAGGGTCTGGGCGAGCACCGCCGCTCGCCGGAGGTGGCGATCGTGACCAACCTCGACGAGGACCACCTCGACGTCTACCCGACGCTCGAGGCCTACTGGGACGCCAAGGCGTCGATCTGGCTGTACCAGGACGCCGACGACTGGCTGATCCTGCCGGCCGACGACGCCACCACCGTCGGCTACGTCGACACATCGCTCGCCGCTGCCGGCCACCCGGGAGCCCGCCGGCTGCTGTTCGCCGACCGCCGGCTCGACGACGGGGTCGAGGGGGCGTGGACGTCGGGTGGGCGGCTGTGGACCCGGTTCGGAGGCGAGGAGCACGACGTGGTCGGCGTCGACGAGCTCCAGGTGCGCTCGGACATCGCCGTGCTCGACCTGTGCGCCGCCGTGTGCGCCGGGCTGGCCGAGGGTTCGTCCGTCTCCGATCTGCGGGCGGGGTGCCTCGCCGCCCGCGAGGTCGAGGACCGGCGCGAGGTCGTCGTCGAGGCCGGTGGCATCACGTTCGTCAACGACACCACGGCCACCGCGCCCCGGGCCGCGACCGCCACGGTGCGGTCGTTCGCCCACGAGCGCCTGGCCGTGATCTGCGGCGGGAAGGCCAAGCGCTCCGCCTTCGCGGCCTTCGCCGACGAGCTGGTGGCCAGCGCCGACCACGTCGTGCTCCTCCGCCACGACAACTACGACGCCTCCGACGAGATCGACGCCCTGCTGCGGGAGCGGGGCGCATCCGACCGCGTGGCCTCGGCATCGTCGCTGGCCGACGCGGTCGATGCCGCCGTGGCACTGCTGGGCACCGAGGGGGGCGTGGTCCTGCTGTCGCCGGCGGCGGCCAGCTTCGGCCTGTTCACCAACGAGTTCGACCGCGGCGCCCAGTTCCGGGCCTACGTCACCGAGCGCTGGGGCTGAGCGGTCAGCCGGCCGCGCCGGCGAGCCACTCCGCCAGGTCGCCGAGGGAGGCGACGACCGGGAAGGCGTCGGGCGCCTGCTCGTCGACCACCTCGTGGCTCCAGGTGATGGCGTAGGGGACGTGGACGGCGTGCCCGCCCAGCTCGAGCACCGGGAGGATGTCGGACCGCACCGAGTTGCCCGCCATGAGGAACTGCTCGGGGGCGACCTCCATGCGGTCGAGGATGCCCTTGTAGGTGGCCGGGTCCTTCTCGGAGACGATCTCGATGCGCTCGAAGCGGTCGGCCAGGCCGGAGCGGGCGATCTTCGTCTCCTGGTGGATGAGGTCGCCCTTGGTGATGAGGACGAGCCGGTGGTCCTGGGCCAGGGCGTCGACCGCGTCGGCGACGCCGTCGAGGAGCTCGACCGGGTGGGCCAGCATCTCCTTGCCCAGCCGGAGCAGCTCGGCGACGGCGGAGATCGACACCTCGCCCCGGCTCACGTCGATGGCGGTCTCGACCATCGAGAGGGTGAAGCCCTTGATGCCGTAGCCGAACAGCTCGAGGTTGGCCCGCTCGGTGGCGTCGTGGAGGGCGAGCACGTCCTCGCCCTCGGGCGTCCACGGCGCCAGGATCTGCACGAACGTCG
>DATHEV010000261.1:0-6968 GCA_035318405.1 Iamia sp. | reverse complement strand
GTCGGCACAGGTCACGTGGTGCCAGGCACCGTCTGACCGGTCGTCGCGGTCGGTCACCGGGGCGGGCGAGGTCAGATGGAGCCAGGCACCCCCTGACCGTCGGTCCACTCCCATCCGTTCACGTCCTTGGGAATGGCTGCGCCTTCAGCCCCGACGGCCGCACGCTCTACCTGTGCGACTACCACCGGGGTGTGGTCGTCGCCGCCGACCGGCACGACGACGGGAGCTACGGGCCCAGCCGGGTGGTGGTGACGTCGCCGAGCGGCGGGGCCGACGGGATGGCGGTCGACGAGGTCGGCGCCCTGTGGGTGGCCCTCGGCCCCAGCGGCACGGTCGGTCGCTTCACCCCCGACGGCGCCCTCGACACCGAGCTCGAGGTGCCGGCCCCGTTCGTCGCCAGCCTCTGCTTCGGCGGCACCGACGGCCGGGACCTCTTCGTCACCACCGCCCAGGGCGCCGACGGCACGCCGGGGGCCGTCTTCCGCACCCGGGTCGACGTGGCCGGTGCCCCGGTGGGGGCGGTGACGATCTGACGATCAGGCCGACGCCGTCTCGGGGGCGGCGAAGCGGGCCCGGATCTCGGCGAAGTACCCGTCGACCAGCTCGCCCACCGCGGCGCGGGTGAGGACGACGGCGGCGCCCGGTCCGAGGCCGGTGATCGTCCGGGCCGGGTCGAGGCGGATCTGCTTGTCGGCCGGCATGACGCCGCCGCCCTCGGTGAGGGCCCGGCCGATCAGGCGGACCTCGTTGCACGGGTTGCCGTCCTTGCCCTCGGCGGCCCGGGCCCGGTGGACGAAGAGCTGGTCGAGGACCAGCACCACCGAGGCCAGGTACCGGGGCTCGAAGGCGGCCCGCGCCGTCCGGCCCGCGGGGGTGGTGGTCGCCGCGGCCAGGGCGTCGTAGGCGGCCAGCTGGTCGTCGACCAGACGGCGGGCGTCGTCGATGGTGGCCGGGGTGTAGTCGGTGCGGGACAGCATGGGATCGCTCCTCGGGTCGTGGGTCTGCCCGGTTGACGCCACCGGCCCGCCCGGTGTGACCGCGCCCGGTCCGGAGTCGCCCTGACCCGGTGCCGTCCAGCGCCCGCCCCCACCGATCACATCCCTCGCTCCGCCGTCCACCCGTTCATGCTACCCGAAACTCGGGTGAGACCCGTCCTTGTCGGCTGATGGATCTCAAGTAGGATACTCAGTATGGTCAGATCCGGGAGCCGCCCGGCCCGACGGGCGATCGCCCGCTGGGCGCTGCGTCTCCTGCGCCGCGAGTGGCGTCAGCAGGCCCTGGTGGGGGTGCTGGTCGCGCTGGTCGTGGCCGGCTCGATCCTCTTCACCGCCGGCACCTCGTCCGCCGCCACCGCCACCGACGCCGCCACCTTCGGGACCGCGACCCACCGCTACGAGGCGGAGGTGGCCGGCCCCGCCGACATCCCCGCGGCGGCGGCCGCCATCGCCGACCTCGACGTCCCCGCCGAGGTGACGGCCACCTGGTCCCGGCCCATCGCCGGCCTGGCCGACGAGGTCGAGCTGCGCGCCGCCGATCCCGAGGGCCCGTTCAGCCGTGACCTCCTGGCCCGGCGGGCGGGCCGGTTCCCGGTCGCCGCCGCCGAGGTGGCGCTCACCGACGATCTGGCCGCCGTGCTGGGCGTCGACCTCGGCGACGTCGTCGACCTCGACGGCACCGACCGGCGCGTCGTCGGGCTCGTGGAGGAGCCCGCGGACCTGTCCGCCGACCTCGCCCTGGTCGCCCCGACCGAGACGGCGGCGGCCGAGGAGGTCGTCGTCCTGGTCGGCGGCCCCGGCGACCCACCCCCGGCGGAGCTCGTCCTGGGCGGTTCCCGGGCCGGGACCTCGGTGTCGACCCGATCGTCCAGCACGGCCGCCGCCGTGGTCGCCCCCGTCGTCGGGGTCACCGCCGTCGCCCTCGTGCTCGTCGCCCTGGTCGCGGCGGCCGGCTTCCTCGCCCTGGCCCAGCGCCGGCTGCGCTCGATGGGCGTCCTGGCCTCGCTCGGCGCCACCGAGCGCGACCTGCGGCGGGTCGTCGTGGCCAACGGGCTGGCCGTCGGCGTCGCGGCCGCCACCGCCGGGGCGGTGGCCGGGCTGGGCGCCTGGGTCGTGGTCGCCGCCCGGCTGGAGGAGGCGGTCGGGCATCGCATCGACCCCTCGGCCCTGCCTTGGTGGACCGTCGCCGCCCCCGTCGGGCTGGCGGTCGTCGCCACCACCGGGGCGGCGTGGTGGCCGGCGCGGGTCGTCGCCGCCGTGCCCGTCACCCAGGCCCTGTCGGGGCGGCCGCCCGTGCCCCGGCCGGTCCATCGCTCGGCGGCGACGGCGGCCGTCCTCGTCGGTGCCGGCATGGCCGCCCTCGGCCGGGGGGGCGGCCAGCCCGTCCTGGCCGTGGCCGGCACCATCGCCGTGGCCGGCGGGGTGCTCGTCGTCGCCCCGGTGGCCCTCCGCACCCTCGCCCGTCTGGCCGCCCCGCTGCCCGTGGCCGTCAGGCTCGCCACCCGCGACCTCGGCCGCCAGCAGGCGCGGGCCGGCACCGCCCTCGCTGCCGTCAGCCTCAGCCTCGGCATCCCCGCCGCCGTGGTGGTGGCCTCGACGGCGGCCGAGGCGGACCGCCCGTACGCCAACGTGGCCGACGACCAGGTGCTGGTCTGGACGCGGGACGGCTCCCAGCCCGAGGGCGTCTCGCCGTACTACACCGAGGATCCCCACGACGATGGCTTCTCGCCCTACCTGCCCGGGCTCGACGACGGCCAGCGCACGGCCATGGCGGCCGCCGCCGACCGCATCGCCGAGGGCCTCGACGGCGAGGCCGTGCCCCTCGAGCTGGTGACGGACCCGGCCGCGCCGGTGACGCCCGACGGGCGTCTGGCCGTCACCCTCGCACTCCCCACCGACGACGGCGGAGCGCTCGACGCGGCGCCGGTCTTCGTGGCCTCCGACCGCCTGCTGGCCGTCTACGGCCTCGAGCCCGACGACGTCGCCCCCGGGCCCGATCTGCTCAGCGTGACCGATCTGGCGGCGCGCCTGCCCGGCGAGGTCCGCCAGCTGCTCGCCGGCGACGAGCTCCTCCTCGCCGGCACCGCCGGTCGGGCCGGGCCGGCGGGGCCGGTGGGCGACCTGCCGCGCCGCGAGTCCTCGCTGCCGGCCGCGCTGGTGACGCCGGCCGGGCTCGAGGAGAGGGGGTGGGAGCCGGTGGTCGTCGGGTGGCTCGTCGACGCCTCCGGCCCGGTCACCCCGGCCGAGGTGGGCAACGCCCGTGACGTGGCGGTGGACGCCGGGCTGCTGGTCGAGCCGCCCGAACGCCGGCCCAGCCTGGCCCGAGCCCGGTGGATCACGACCGGGGCCGGCACCGTCGTCGCCCTCGGCGTGCTGGCGGCGACGATCGGGCTGCTGCGGCGAGAGGGGGAGGGAGATCTCCGGACGCTGGTGGCCGCCGGGGCGACCCGCCACACCCGGCGCCTGCTGGCGGCCACGACGAGCGGGGCCCTGGCCCTCCTCGGCGCCCTGCTGGGGACCGCCGGTGCCTACGCCGTGCTGGCGGCGAGGGACTGGGCCGACCTCGATCGGCTCCTCCCCGTGCCGGCGGTGCCCCTCCTGGCCCTGGTGCTCGGCGCCCCGGTGGCCGCGGCCCTCGTGAGCGCCCTCTTCGTCGGGAGACGTGTTCAACCAACTGGTTGACAAAGAGGGAGGGCGGGCGTACGGTCGTGTTCAACCAAACGGTTGAACGACGGAAGGACCCGGACCGATGGGCGCAGCAGATCCGCTCGACCGTGTGTTCTCGGCTCTGGCCGACCCCACCCGGCGCGACATCGTGGCCCGCCTCTGCGACGGGGACGCCACGGTCAACGAGCTGGCCGAGCCCTACGACGTCAGCCTCCAGGCCGTGTCCAAGCACCTCAAGGTGCTCGAGGACGCCGGCCTGGTGACCCGGACGCGGGAGGCCCAGCGCCGCCCCGTCCACCTGGAAGCGGAGGTCTTCGACCTGATGACCAAGTGGATCGAGCGCTACCGCCGCCAGGCCGAGGAGCGCTACCGCCGCCTCGACGACGTCCTCCGGTCGCTGCCGGACGACGACCCCACCACCCCGCCCACCCCCACCTGACCCAGGAGCCCATCATGAGCACCACCTCCACCCGCGAGGCCGACATCCACGTCGACCCCGACGTGCCCCTCGTCCGCATCACCCGGGACTTCGACTTCCCGGTCGACAAGGTCTTCCGGGCCCACGTCGAGCCCGACCTCTTCACCCGCTGGATGGGGCCCCGGGACCTCGAGATGACGGTCGAGGCCTTCGACTGCCGCACCGGCGGCGGCTACCGCTACTCCCACGCCGACGAGAACGGCGTGTACGCCTTCTACGGCTCCTTCCACGAGGTCCGTCCCGGCGAGCTCATCGTCCAGACCTTCACCTTCGAGGGCTTCCCCGACGGCGTCGCCCTGGAGCGGCTCACCTTCGAGGATCTCGGCGACGGCCGCTGCCGGCTCACCACCACGTCGCTGGTCGACAGCTTCGAGGGCCGCGACGCCTTCGTGGCCAGCGGCATGGAGGTCGGGATCCAGGAGGGCTACCAGAAGCTCGACGAGCTTCTGGCCGCCCAGGCGTAGCCTCGGTCGCCATGGCGGCGACCGAGCACACGCAGGTCCCCGGCGAGGTGGTCGACCGGCTGCGGGCGATCTGCGGGGACCTGCCCGAGGTGATCGAGGAGCCGGCGTGGGTCGGGACCCGGTGGCGGATCCGGACCAAGACGTTCGCCCACGTGGCCTTCGTCGACGAGGACTGGCCGCCGGCCTACGTCCGGGCCCTCGGCCACGGCGGCCCGGCGTGCGTCCTCACCTTCCGGTCGGCGGGCGACGAGCTGGCCGTGCTCCAGCACGCCGGGCCGCCGTTCTTCGCCCCGGTGTGGTTCGAGGACGTCGTCGGGCTGGAGATCGACGACGCCACCGACTGGGGCGAGGTGGCCGAGCTCTGCACCGAGTCCTACTGCCTCCTGGCCCCCCAGAAGCTGGTGGCCCGGGTCCGCGAGGGTCAGGACTTGCCGTAGTCGACGGTGAGCCACGTCTCCGGCGTGAGCACCAGGGCGGTGGCGTCGCCGCCGTCGGTGTCGGCCACGTAGGCCTCGCCCACCTCGGGCCCGAGGTAGCGGGAGGCGATGTCGAGCCGCAGCTCGCGGGTGGCCTCGGTGAGGGCGACCGGGCCCTCGACGGTGACGTAGGCGTAGGGGTACTCCTCGCGCTGGACGCACAGCGAGGCCCGGGCGGCGGGCCGCAGGGCCCGGGCCTTCAGGCTTTCGGTGGCGACGGTCATCTCGACCACCCCGCCCTCGTAGCGGTACCAGATCGGCGCCGTCAGCGGCGGGCGATCGGATCGCTCGATGGCCAGCACCCCCACGTGGAGATCGGCCAGGAAGGCCTCGCGCTCGGACGGGGACATCGACAGCTTGCCCATGCCTCGACGGTACCGTCGCCGTCGTGACATCCATACGGCCGGCCAGGACCGACGGTCGGACCCTCAGTCGACACGTCCGATCAGTATGAAGGCGTCGAGCGGCCCGAGCCGGTCGCGGAACAGGGCATCGAGCTCGGCGTTGCCGCTCGTCGGCAGCTCGCCGTAGAGCTCGTCGAGGGTGTCGTAGGCGCCGCGGATCGTGAGCGAGCCGGCGTCGAAGAGCCGCAGCTGTCCGAGCCACCACGCCAGCAGCCGGCCGCACTCGACGATGTCGCCGGGCACCTCGGCTTCGGGATGGGGGTGGAGCGGATGCGTCAGGAGCCCGCGCATGAGCCGGTGGAACACAGGGCTCTCGCTGCGCGCCGCCAGGTAGACCGGCTTGTCGAGGACCGAGGTGAGACGAACGAGGTCAGGCACCCGGCGGTGCAGCACCTCTCGCATGACGCCTCGGGACTGCTGGCGGGAGACCATCCCCGTCGAGTCGATGTAGACGATGGTGCGGTCGTCGAAGGGCAGGACGTGAAAGCTGGTCCACCCGACCATCGCCCCGTCGGCGTCTGCGACCAGCACCAGCTCGGTCAGTCGCTCGAGATAGCCCTCCAGGCTCCGCTGGGCCCAGTAGGGCGACATGTCGGCGGCGAAGCTGTCGGTGCTCACGGGCACCAGCGCGTCGTAGATCCGGCGCTGGGTCGAGATCGACAGGATGCGCCCCGGATGGCGGAGGGCGCGAGCGACGAGCCTCTGGCCGACGGTGAACGTCTCCCACCGCTCGACCGTCGGGCCCAGCACATCGGCCAGCAGAGGTGGAACGTCGCCGGCGAGGGCGTCGAGGGGCTGTTCGACTGTCGTCATGGATCCTCCGTAGGGTCCGGGAAGGCGATGCCGTGGTCTGCGGCGGTGCTGCCCGCCAGCTCGCCACCGTCGATGACGATCTCCTGGCCGGTGATGTAGCTGGCCTCGGCCGACGCCAGGTAGGCGAAGGCGGCGGCCACCTCGTCGGGGTTGGCATGGCGCCGCGCCGGGATCCGCCGGTTCAAGGCGTCCAGCTGGGCGTCGCTGTACTCGGTCCGCTGCATGGGGGTCAGCACGTAGCCAGGGCTCACGCACGCGGTGCGAACGTGCGGCGCCAGCTCGAGGGCCAGGGTCCGGGACAGGGCGAGGACGGCGGCCTTGGTCGCGTTGTAGTCGGCGTAGCGGGGGTAGCCGGCCGAACCGTTGGTCGAGGCCGTGGCCAACAGCACCCCGCGCCGCGCCCGAACCATGTGGCGCGCCGCGGCCTGCCACAGGGCCATCACGCCGAGGAGGTTGACGTCGATGACCGACTGGACGTCCTTCGCCGACATCTCGAGGAACGGGCGCCGGACGCTTATCCCGGCGTTGGCGATGACCACGTCGATGGCGCCGGTCCGGTTGACGATGCGGTCGACGGCGTCGCTCACGGCCTCCCAATCGGTGACGTCGACCCGCTCCCATGCGTCGATTGCGGCGGCGGCCGGCGGTGGCTGCAGGTCGAAGATGACGAC
>DATHEV010000260.1:0-5538 GCA_035318405.1 Iamia sp. | reverse complement strand
CCCGCCCCCTCCTCTTCACCGACGACGCCATCCAGGCCGACACCCAGGAGTCGAGGACCCTCACCGGCTGACGCTCAACCCCCCACCCCGCCCGAACTCGGTGGGGTAGGTGCCCGTTCTTGGGCGTCCACTCCACCGAGTTCGCAGGTCGGCGGGGTTCCAAGTGGGTTCCAACGTCCCTCCACGCGGGCGACGGGATGGTGTGAGGGTCCCGCCGACCCCTCGCATCCTCGGAGCACCCGCATGTCCCACCCCCGCACGCTGCCCGTCGCCCCCGACGTCTGGCTCGTCCGGTCCTCGTCACCCGGCGACGGAGCCGTTCTCCCCCTGAGCTCCCTGGTCGTGGCGGGTGACGCCCCGATCCTGGTCGACACCGGGACGGGGCGCGACCGGGACGACTGGTGGGCCCAGGTGGAGGCGGTCGTCGACGTCCCGGCCGTCCGCTGGATCGTCCTGAGCCACGACGACCCGGCCCACTGCGGCGGGCTCGACGAGGTCCTCGACCGCTGCCCGGACGCCACCGTCGTCGCCTCGTGGGCCATGGCCCGGCGGCTGCCCGACCGGGCGCCGGGGCTGGATCCCGACCGCTGCCGCTGGGTGGCCGACGGCGACGTGCTCCCGGCCGGCGGTCGCGACCTCTGCGTCCTCCGCCCGCCGGCCTACGACTCCCCCGCCACCCTCGGCCTGTACGACGCCGTGAGCGGGGTGTTCTGGTCGTCGGTGTGCTTCGGGACACCGATCCCCCACGACGCCGACGAGATGTCGGTGCTCGACCGGGACGTGTGGGAGGACGGCTTCTCGACCTACCACCGCCGCCTCAGCCCCTGGATCGCCGACGTCGACCCGTCCCGCTGGCGGGCCGCCGTGAGCCGGGTCGCGGTCCACGGCCCGCGCACCATCGCCTCGGCCCGCGGCCCCCTGATCCGCCGGGGCGACGTGGGCCGGGCCCTCGACCTGCTGACCGACCTGGCCGGTCTGCCCGAGCCGGTGCCGAGCCGCCGATAGTCTGATCGGCCGCACGCGGGCGCTTCCTGCCAGGCCGGGATCATCGTCACCCTCACCACCGTCGAACTGGAGATCTCCCTGCTCGGGCCCTTGCGCGCCCGGCGGGGCGACGAGGAGGTGGCCCTGGGCGGGCCCCGCCAGCGGGCCGTGCTCGCCCGGCTGGCCCTGGCCGAGGGCGAGGCGGTGTCCCGCGAGCGGATCATCGAGGACGTCTGGGACGGCGAGCCGCCGCGGAGCGCCACCAACACGCTCCAGAGCTACGTCTCCAACCTCCGCCGCACGCTGGGCGACGACACCACGCCGGTGATCGAGCGGACCGGCGAGGGCTACCGACTCGACGTCGAGGCCGTCACCCTGGCCACCGTCGCCTTCGAGACCGCCGTGCGCCGGCTGGGGCGGGCGGGCGAGCCGGCCGAGGTGCGCATCGCCGTGGTCGAGGCCGCCCTGGCCCGCTGGCACGGCCCGGCCCTGGGCGAGCTGGCCGACGAGCCGTGGGCCCGGGGCCCGGCCGTCCGGCTGGAGGAGATGCGGCTGGCCGCCCTGGAGGCCCGCTTCGACCTCCACCTGGCGACCGGCGGCCACGCTGCCATCGTCGGCGACCTGGAGTCGGCCACCACCGCCCACCCGCTGCGCGAGCGCTTCACCGCCCAGCTGGTCCTCGCCCTCCACCGGAGCGGACGCCAGGCCGAATCCCTGCGGGCCTACGAGCGGTGCCGGGCCCACCTGGCCGACGAGCTGGGCCTCGATCCCAGCCCCGAGCTGGTCCGCCTGGCGGCCCAGGTCCTCGATCATGATCCCGCCCTCGACCACGACCCGACCGCCCCCGACCCGTCGGCGAACTCGGGGGGAAGCACGCCCCCAGAGGGTCACGGAACCCCCCGAGTTCGGGTGGGGTCGGGGTCGACCGGGGTCGCGGTGGGGGTCGAGCAGCTGGGGTTGCCGGCGGCCGTCGAGGAGCGGCGGGCCCGCAGCCCGTTCGTCGGGCGCGACGCCGAGGTCGCCGCCCTCGTCGACGAGTGGGAGGGGGTGGCATCGGCCACCGGCGCGGGTGGGTCGCGGCGTCTGGCCATCGTCACCGGCGAGCCGGGCACGGGCAAGACCCGGCTGGCCCAGCAGGTCGCCCGGCTGGCCCACCGCGGGGGCGGCCACGTGCTCTGGGGTCGGTGCTCGGCCGAAGCCCTGGTGCCCTACCAGGCCTTCGTCGAAGCCTTCCGCACCGCCACCGACGCCGTCGGCCTCGAGCTGAGCCGGGCCATCGTCGCCGAGCGGCCCGCCCTGGGGCGGCTCCTCCCCGACGTGTTGCCCGACGCCGCCGACGAGGCCCGCCGGGCCGACCTCTACGGCCTCTTCGAGGCGCTCGGGGATCTGAGCACCGACCTCACGGCCGCCCACCCCATGCTCCTCGTCCTCGACGACCTCCAGTGGGCCGACCCCGCGGCGCTGGGACTGCTGGCCCACCTCCTCGCCTTCGAGCGGGGCGGGCGCATCCTCGTCCTGGCCACGGTGCGCCGCCCCGCGGGCCGCCCGACCGAGGACCTCGACCGCTTCCTCGCCGACCAGCGCCGCGCCGGCTCCCTGGCCGAGGTCGCGCTGGCGGGCATCGACGGGCCGGCGGTGGAGGCCCTCCTCCAGAGCCGCGGGCAGGTCGTCGACGCGGCGACGGCCGAGGGCCTGCGGGCCCGCACCGGTGGCAACCCGCTGTTCCTCGAGGCGCTGGCCGACAGCGACGACACCCTGGCCAGCACCGACCCCCGGGCCCTGCCGGCGTCGGTGCGCGACGTGCTCGACGGTCGCATCTCCGCCTTGGATGCGGGGGCCGCCGCCGTCTTGTCCGCCGCCGCCGTGATCGGCCAGCGGGTCGACCTCGCCCTCCTCGGCGCCGTCGCCGACCGGGGCGCCGAGGAGCTGCTCGACGTGGTCGACGCCGCCGTCGCCGGTGGGCTGCTGGTCGAGGACGAGGACCTCGGCTGGGTCGCGTTCCCCCACGCCCTCGTGCGCCAGGCCTTCATCGCCCGGACCACGCGGAACCGCGAGGCCCACCTCCACCTGCGCGTGGCCGACGCCCTGGAGGGCGGCGCCACGGCGGGGCGCGATCCCGGCGCCACCGCCGAGCACCTCCTCGCCGCCGGCCGCCTCGCCCCACCCGACCGCACCGCCCGGGCCGCCGTTGCCGCCGGCGCCCACGCCATCGGACTCCTCGCCGACGACGCCGCCCTGACGTGGGGCCGGCGGGCCGAGGAGGTGCTGCGGAGCTCACCCGCCCCGTGCGACCCGGCGGTGGCCGCCGAGGCCGCTCTGCTCGTCGCCCGCGCCACCCGCGTGCTCGACGGGCGCTCCGAGCGGGCCGAGGCGGCGGTGGCCGCCGCCGTCGAGGCGGCCCACGCCGTCGACGACCCCGTCCCCCTGGCCCGCGCCGCCGAGCAGTCAGCGCTGCTCAAGGGCGGGATGGGGTTCGGATTCGGCGTCATGGACCCCGACCTCGCCGCCCTCCTCGAGCAGGCGCTCGGCCGGCTGGGGCCCGAGCACGTCGCCGAGCGGGCGACCCTGCTCGCCTGGTCGTCGATCGCCCGGACGGGGGTCATGGACCTGGCCGGGCAGGCCGAGCAGGCGGCCGAGGCCGTGGCGGCGGCCGAGGCGCTGCCGCCCACCAGCTCGGTGCGGGCGCTGCCCGCCCTGGCCCGGCGTCTGGCCGTGCTCGGGCCGAGCGGGCTCGAGGAACGGCTCGTCCTCGGGCCGCAGATGCGGGCCGCCGTGGACAGGGTCAACATCGAGATGTTCGGGCTGGTGCTCGACCACGTCGACCACCTGGAGGCGGGGATGGTCGCCGAGGCGCGGGCCGACCTGGCCGACCTCCGCCGGCTGTCGGAGCGCCACCGCCGCTCGGTGTACGACGCCTTCCTCCTGCTGTTCGAGGGCGGCCTGGCGCTGCTCGAGGGCGACCTGGAGACGACGGCCCGCCTGGCCGACGAGGCCCTCGCCATCGGCACCGAGGTCGGGGCGGACAACGTCGCCCACGCCTGGGCGGCCAAGCAGTCCTCGCTGGCCCGGGAGCGGGGCGAGCTCGGCGGCGCCGCACCCCTGCTCCGGGTCCAGCTCGACGCCGTGCCCAACATCCCCGTCTGGCGCTCGTCGCTGGCCCTCGCCCAGGTGGCGGCGGGCGAGCCCGAGGAGGCCCGCGCCACGCTCGCCCCCCTCGTCGTCGACGGCCGGATCGCCGTCGAGGACTCGGTCGTCTGGTACGTCGTCGCCGCCCACGTGGCCGAGGTGGGCTGGCACGTCGGCGACCCCGAGGCCTGCGCCGTCGCCGCCCGCGAGCTCGAGCCCTACCGGGACCGGATGCTCGTCAGCGGGCTGGGTGCCTCGTGCCTCGGTCCGGCCGCCCGGGAGCTGGGTCTCGCCCAGGCCGGGGCCGGTCGGCTCGACGAGGCGGTGGACACCCTCGCCGTCGCCGTCGCCGTCAGCCGGACGCACGGGTTCGGCCCCAGCGAGGGCCGATCGCTCGACGGCCGCGCCGCCGTGCTCCGCCTGCGGGGCGGTCCGGGCGACGCCGAGGCGGCCGCCGCCGACCAGGCCGCGGCCGACGCCGTCGCCGACGGGCTCGGGATCTCGGTCCGCCTCGCCCCCCACCCCGGCCCCGCGTGAGCGACCGCGCCCGGCGGGTGTCGATCCTCGGGCCGACACGAGCGTGGGCCGGCGCCGACGAGGTGGCCCTCGGCGGGCGGCGCCAGCGCGCCGTGCTGGCCCGGCTGGTGATCGCCGCCGGCGACGCCGACACCTGCCGCCTGCTGGTCTCGGCGTTGACGCCCGTGGCCGACCACGTCACCGTCACCGGCATGGGGGCGGTGTCGATCGGGCACTGCTCGCGGTACCTGGGTCTGGCCCAGGCCGGGGCGGGCGACCTCGACGCCGCCGAGGCGACGCTGGCGCAGGCCGCCGAGCAGGCCGGCGCGGCCGGCTTCGCCCCCTGGCGGGCCCGCGCCCTGGCCGATTGGGCCACCGTCCTGGACGAGCGCGGCGGGCCCGGCGACGCCGCGCTGGCGGCCCAGCTGCGGGCCGAGGCCGAGGACCTGGCCGCCGACCTGGGCATCGCCCTGGGGCCGCGCTCGGCTGCTCCCTCGTAGGCTCCGGTCATGGCCCTCAAGGACAGCCTCACCGACCTCGGCATGAAGGGGATGAACCTGTCCCACCGGACCATCCTCAAGGTGTCCGGGGGCCGGCTGCTCAAGACGCCGTTCGGCATGCCCACCGTCGAGCTCCACACCATCGGCCGCAAGACCGGCCAGCGCCGCTCGACCCTGCTCACCGCCCCGGTCCACGAGGACGGGCGCGTCGTCCTGGTCGCCTCCAAGGGCGGCGACGACCGTGACCCGCTCTGGTATCGCAACCTCGTGGCCGAGCCCGACGTCGAGCTGACCATCGCCGGCACCACCACCCCGATGCGGGCCCGCACCGCCGAGGGCGACGAGCGGGCCGAGCTGTGGCCCCGGATCACCGCCGCCTACAAGGGCTACGCCGGCTACCAGAAGCGCACCG
>DATHEV010000259.1:0-4359 GCA_035318405.1 Iamia sp. | reverse complement strand
GCGAGCGCCAGGCCGGTCGGGGCCGGGCGACGCACCTTGGCGACCCCGGCGACGGCCAGCAGGAGCACCGCCACCACGAGCGGCCCGAGGGCGGGGGAGAGCGTCGCCACGATCACCGTCCCAGCGTGCCACCCCCGAATGTCGTTCCGTGTGCGGAAAGCCCCGGATGCGGCGCCTTTCCGCACACGGAACGGCCTGGCCGATCACCATGCCGGCCGCGGAGGGTCCCACCGGTACAGTGGTCGCCCTCATGCAGTCCACCGTCGAGCCCGCCGAGGGCAACAAGGTCAAGCTCCGCGTCGAGGTCCCCGGTGACGTCTTCGAGCGCGAGGTCGACGCCGCCTTCAAGCGCATGGCGCGCGAGGTGCGGCTCCCCGGGTTCCGGCCCGGCAAGGTGCCCCGGAAGGTGCTCGAGGCCCGGGTGGGCGTGGAGGCGGCGCGCAACGACGCCCTCCAGCACGCCCTGCCCGAGTACTACGCCGCCGCCCTGGCCGAGCACGAGGTCGACGCCATCGCCCCGCCGGACATCGAGATCACCGCGGGCGAGGACGACGGCGACGTCGCCTTCGATGCCGTCGTCGAGGTTCGGCCCGAGGTCCAGGTCGGCGGGTACGCCTCGCTGCGGGTCGTCATCGACTCGCCCGAGCCCAGCGACGACGAGGTCGACCAGCGCGTCGAGCACCTCCGCGAGCAGTTCTCCACCCTCGCCGACGTCGAGCGCCCGGCCGCCGAGGGCGACACCGTCACCATCGACATCTCCGGCGCCCGCGACGGCGAGCCCATCGAGGGCCTCACCGCCGAGGGCTACCAGTACAAGGTCGGCGCCGGCTCGATCGTGCCCGAGCTCGACGAGAACCTCCAGGGCGCCAAGGCCGGCGCCACCCTCACCTTCACCGCCGACCACCCCCAGGAGGGCGAGGACCCGGTCGAGTTCACCGTCGAGCTGAAGGAGGTCCGCGAGACGGTCCTCCCCGAGCTCGACGACGACTTCGCCACCGAGGCCTCCGAGTTCGCCACCGTCGACGAGCTGCGGGCCGACCTGCGCACCCGGCTGGCGACGGTCAAGGCCTCGCAGGCCCAGATGGCCGTCCGCGAGGGCACCGCCGACGAGCTGGCCCAGCTGGTCGAGGACGACCCGCCCGACGCGCTGGTCGAGACCGAGATGCAGACCCGTCTCCAGGACCTCGCCCTCCGCCTCCGGGCCCAGGGCATCGAGCTGCCGCAGTACCTCCAGCTCACAGGGCAGGACCCCGACGCCTTCCGCGACGAGCTGCGCACCGCGGCCCAGCGATCGGTGCGGGTCGACCTCGCCCTGCGGGCCGTCGCCGTGGCCGAGGGGATCGAGGTCGACGACGACGACCTCGACGCCGAGATCGAGGCCGTGGCCGCCCGGGTGGGCCAGCCGGTCAAGAAGGTGCGCCAGCAGTTCGAGCGCAACTCCCAGATGCCGTTGGTACGCTCCGACGTGCGCACCCGCAAGGCCATGGACTGGGTGCTGGAGCACATCGAGGTCGTCGACCGTGACGGCGGCGCCCTCGACCGCGATGCCCTCCTCGCCGACGAGGAGCCCCACGATCACGACCACGATCATGGCCACGACCACGGGTCCGCCGAGTCCGACGACCCCTCTACTCCCCCCGACGCCACCGACGAGCAGGACAGCTAGATGGAACCGGCCTACAACTACCTCGTGCCCACGGTGGTCGAGCAGACCAACCGGGGCGAGCGGGCCTTCGACCTCTACTCCCGTCTGCTCAAGGACAACATCATCTTCCTGGGCACGCCGATCGACGACACGATCGCCAACCTGATCTCGGCCCAGCTGCTGCACCTCGAGTCCGAGAACCCGGACAAGGACATCAACATCTACATCAACAGCCCCGGTGGCGACATCACCGCGCTGTTCGCGATCTACGACACCATGCAGTACGTCAAGCCCGACATCGCCACCATCTGCTTCGGGCAGGCGGCCTCGGCGGCGGCGGTGCTGCTGGCGGCGGGCACGCCGGGCAAGCGCATGGCCCTGCCCCACGCCCGGGTGCTGCTCCACCAGCCGTGGGGGAGCGGTGGCGGCCAGGCCTCCGACATCGAGATCCAGGCCAAGGAGATCCTGCGGATGCGCGATCTCCTCAACGAGATCCTGGCCCGCCACAGCGGCCAGGATGCCGACCGGATCAAGCGCGACACCGACCGCGACTACGTGCTGTCCGCGCCCGAGGCCCAGGAGTACGGCATCATCGACGAGGTCATCGCCTCCCGCGAGATCGTGGACCGCACCGGTCCCATCACCGCGGCGAGCTGACCGTCCGGCAACACTGACCCACCCGACCACAGACCGACAGGGGATACCCGGTGGCCAAGTTCGGAGAAGGCGGCGAGCTCCTCAAGTGCTCGTTCTGCGGCAAGTCGCAGAAGCAGGTCAAGAAGCTCATCGCCGGACCCAGCGTCTACATCTGCGACGAGTGCATCGACCTCTGCAACGAGATCATCGAGGAGGAGCTGTCGGAGGGCGCCGACCTCACCCTCGAGGACCTGCCCAAGCCCCGTGAGATCTTCGAGTTCCTGAACGACTTCATCATCGGCCAGGAGCAGGCGAAGAAGATCCTCTCGGTCGCCGTCTACAACCACTACAAGCGGGTCCAGCTGGGCTCGACCCGCACCCATGGCGACGACGTCGAGCTGGCCAAGTCGAACATCTTGCTGATCGGCCCCACCGGCTGTGGCAAGACCCTGCTGGCCCAGACCCTCGCCCGGCTGCTCAACGTCCCCTTCGCCATCGCGGATGCCACCGCCCTCACCGAGGCCGGCTACGTGGGCGAGGACGTCGAGAACATCCTCCTCAAGCTGATCCAGGCCGCCGACTACGACGTCAAGAAGGCCGAGACCGGGATCATCTACATCGACGAGATCGACAAGGTGGCCCGCAAGGCCGAGAACCCGTCGATCACCCGCGACGTCTCGGGCGAGGGCGTGCAGCAGGCCCTGCTCAAGATCCTCGAGGGCACGGTGGCCTCGGTGCCGCCCCAGGGTGGGCGCAAGCATCCCCACCAGGAGTTCATCCAGGTCGACACGACCAACATCCTCTTCATCTGCGGTGGTGCCTTCGCCGGCATCGAGCGGATCATCGAGAGCCGGTCCGGGGCCAAGGGCGTCGGCTTCGGCGCCGACATCCGCCGGGCCGACGAGAAGGACATGGGCGAGGTGCTCACCAGCGTCCTGCCCGAGGACCTGCTCAAGTTCGGCCTCATCCCCGAGTTCATCGGCCGGCTCCCCGTCATCGGCGCCGTGGCCAACCTCGACCGCGACGCCCTGGTGCGGATCCTGGTCGAGCCCCGCAACGCCCTGGCCAAGCAGTACAAGAAGTTCTTCGAGTACGAGAACGTCGACCTCGACTTCACCGACGACGCCCTCGAGGCCATCGCCGACCAGGCGATCCTGCGGGGCACCGGTGCCCGTGGGCTGCGGGCCATCCTCGAGGAGGTCCTGCTCAACACCATGTACGACCTCCCCGGGCGCGACGACATCGAGCGCTGCGTCATCGACGCCAAGGTCGTGCGGGAGAAGGTCAACCCGACCCTCGTGCCCCGGGGCTCCGAGCGCCGGGCCCCCCGCCCCCGCCGCGCCGCGTCCTGACCGCCCACAGATCGCGTGCCGATGCATCGGCACGCGATGTATGTTGCGGACGTGCGTGACGCGACCTTCCACATCCTGGTGGCGCTGGCCCGCGAGGAGCGCCACGGCTACGGCATCATCCAGCGCGTCTCGGAGCTCACCGACGGGGCCGTGCGTCTGGGCCCCGGCACGCTCTACGGCGCCCTCGACCGGTTGACGGCCGAGGGCGAGATCGTCGCCACCCGGACCGAGACCGTGGGCGGCCGTGAGCGCCGCTACTACCGGCTGACCGACGGCGGCCAGCGCACCCTCACCGCCGAGGTCGCCCGCCGGGCCGCCGTCGTGGCCGCCGCCCAGGCCGAGGTGGCCGACCTCCCCGGCGTCGGTGTCGAGGGAGCGTCGTGAGCCGGGCCGAGCAGCAGGCCCGTCGGCTGCTGGCCACCTACCCGTGGCGGGTGCGGGCCGAGCAGGGCGGGGAGATCATCGGCACCGTGCTCGACGCCCTCCCGCCCGACGCCGGGCGCCTCCCGGTGAGGACGGCGATCGACCTGGCGCGCGGCGGGTGGCGGGTGCGGACCCGCCGGCGCCCGCCGTGGCTCACGGTGCTGGCCTACAACCTCGGGTTCCGGATCGGGCCGCAGTGGATCTGGTGGGTCTACGACGACCTGGAGAACCCCGACTACGTCCGGACCAAGCGGCGCCGCATCGCCGCCGTGGGCGGGCCCGGGCTGGTGGCGTTGGCCTTCG
>DATHEV010000258.1:0-5095 GCA_035318405.1 Iamia sp. | reverse complement strand
ACGCCGAGCGGGCCGAGACCCTCATCCGCCTGCTCCGGGTGGTGGGCGACCGGCGCAACGACTTCCAGCACGGCTCCAACCCGGCCGGGCGGGCGTCGCTGGCCGTGCTGCTCCACGCCCTGTCCGCCGTCACCGGCACCGAGCCCGGATTCGACGACCCCGGGTCCCGAGCGGCCGAGCTCCCGTCGGCCGCCGCCTCGGGCGCCGAGCTGCGGTCGCTCGTCGTCGACCCCGACCGCTCCGGCACCCTCGCCTACTCGGCCCGGCGGCTCATCGACGCCGCCCAGACCGTGCGGGACCAGCTCTCCAGCGACACCTGGCCGCTGCTCACGACGCTCGACCACGAGCTGCTGGGCCCGGCGGCGGCCACCTACCCCCGCGGCGTCGGGCGGGCCACGCTCAGCCGGGCGCTCCAGGCGCTGCTGGCCCTGACCGGGCTCACGGCCGAGAGCATGGTGCGCGACCCGGGCTGGCACTTCATGGAGGCCGGGCGCCGGCTGGAGCGGGGCATGGGCCTGGCCCTGCTGCTCCGGGCCACCGTCACCACCGCCCGGGACACGGCCACCGACAGCCTGGTGCTCGAGTCCGTGCTCTCCGCCACCGAGAGCATCATCACCTACCGCCGCCGCTACCGGTCCCACGGCCAGCTGGAGACGCTGCTCGACCTGCTGGTGCTCGACCCGGGCAACCCCCGGTCGCTGGCCCACCAGGTCTCGCTCCTGGGTGCGGCCGTCGATGCGCTGCCCGACCGCGACGGCGACGGCCGCCTCTCGCCCGCCGGCCGTCAGGTGCTGGAGACGGCGACCGCGGTGCGCGTGGCCGACACCCGGGCCCTCGCCACGACCGATGCCGTCGACGGCCGCGACCGGCCGGCGCTCACCGCGTTCCTCGACGGCCAGGTCGCCGGGCTGCGGCGGGCCGGCGACGCCATCAGCTCCGCCCACTTCACCCCGATCCTCCCCCAGCGCCCGCTCGTCCCCACCCCCGTGGCGGCGCCGGCCGATCGGTCAGAGCACCGATGAGCGAGCGCAGCGAGCGCAGGAAGAACGGGCCCTCTGACGGCGGAGCTTGCGGAGCCGTCAGCGCTCATCGGTGCACCGAGCGCACAACCCGGCCAGTGGCACGCACAGATCGGCCCGCGCACCGATGAGCCTGTACCGGGTCACGCACCGCACCGAGTACCGCTACGAGGAGGAGGTGACGGCGAGCTACGGCCAGACCCACCTCCTCCCCCGCGCCGCCCCCGGTCAGGACCCGCACGACGCCACCGTGTCGTTCCGGCCCGTCCCCGACGACCGGCGGACCCGCACCGACTTCCACGGCAACCGGTGCGTCGCCTTCTCGATCCTCGCCCCCCACACCCGGCTCACGATCGAGGCCACGAGCACCGTCGAGGTCACCGGTCCGCCGGCGCCGACGCTCGCCGCCGACATGCCGTGGGAGGTGGCACGGGACGAGATCCACCGGTCGAGCGACGCGACCGGGCTGGAGGCGCGGGAGATGGCGCTGGCGTCGCCGCGAGTCGGCCTCGGCGCGGCGGTGCGGGCGTACGCGGCCCCGTCGTTCGCGGCGGGGCGGCCGCTGCTCGACGCCGTGGTCGACCTCTCGCACCGCATCCACACCGACTTCGCCTACGACCCCCGCGCCACCGACGTGGGCACCACGGTCGACGAGGCGCTGGAGGCGCGCAAGGGCGTGTGCCAGGACTTCGCCCACCTGGCCATCGCCTGCGTGCGGGCCCAGGGGCTGGCCGCCCGGTACGTCAGCGGCTACCTCGAGACGATCCCGCCCCCCGGCAAGGAGCGGCTCGAGGGCGCCGACGCCACCCACGCCTGGCTGGCGGTCCACCTCCCGGGCGACGGCTGGGTCGGCGTCGACCCCACCAACGACGTCGTCACCGGCGAGCGCCACGTCACCACGGCGTGGGGCCGCGACTACGGCGACGTGCCGCCGGTCGAGGGGATCATCTTCACCGACGGCACGACCCACCGGATGGAGGTCTCCGTCGACGTGGTTCGCCTCCCGGCCGACGGGGCAGCGTCGCCGGCTTGAAGCCCTACGAGTGCGGTCGCTGCGGACACCTCCTCGACATCGCCGACGCCACCTGCCCGCGCTGCGCCGCCCCGCTGGGGTTCGCCCTCCCGGTCGACGACATCCTCGTGCTCGACGGCCCCGAGGGCGACGGCTGGGTCCGCTGCCTCGAGCACCCGACGACCGGCTGCACCTGGGTGATCCGTCCCGACGACGGGCCCCGCTGCGAGTCGTGCCGGCTGACCCGCACCGTCCCCGGCGACGACGACCCCGACGACCACGCCAACCTCGTCGTGATCGAGCAGGCCAAGCGGCGCCTGGTCGTGCAGCTCACCGGACTGGGGCTGCCGATCGTCGACCGCGGCGTCGACCCCGAGGGCGGGCTGGCGTTCGACCTGAAGTCCACCCGCTACGAGCCGGTGACGATCGGCCACGCCGACGGCGTCATCACCATCGACCTGGCCGAGAGCGACGACGCCCACCGGGAGATGCTCCGGGCCCAGCTCGACGAGCCGTACCGCACGGTCCTCGGCCACCTCCGCCACGAGATCGGGCACTACTACTGGGAGGTCCTCGTCGCTCGGCCCGGGCTCCACGAGGGGTTCCGGGCCCTGTTCGGCGACGAGCGGGAGAGCTACCAGGACGCCATCGCCCGGCACTACGCCGAGGGCGCGCCCCCCGGGTGGCACGACGGCTGGGTCAGCGCCTACGCCACCATGCACCCGTGGGAGGACTGGGCCGAGACCTTCGCCCACTACCTCCACATCCGCGACACGCTCGACACGGCGAGCGCCTTCGGCATGTCGCTCGCCGGACCGGCGGAGGGCACCGCCGACGGCAGCGTCGAGCCCACCGGCGACGTCGACGACGCCACCTTCTGGTCCGTCGCCCGCGACTGGACCGCCCTGGCGACGGCCCTCAACGCCGTCAACCGCTCGATGGGCCACGCCGACCTCTACCCCTTCGCCCTCACCCCGTCGGCCATCAACAAGCTCAGCTATCTCCACGACCTCGTCCGCCAGACCTGAGCACCGCCGAACCTTGGACGAACTCCGCCGCATGTGGCGTGGTTCCGTCCAAAGTTGGAGGGCGCCCGCCGAACCTTGGACGAACTCCGCCGCATGTGGCGTGGTTCCGTCCAAAGTTGGAGGAGGCGGGGTATCAGGGGAGCTGGACGAGGAAGGTCTGGCGGCGGGCTTCGCGGTGGCGGCGTTCGGGGACGGTGGACGGGCCGGCCAGGGACTGGTCGAGGGCCTCCACGGCCTCTGGGTAGCGGCCGGCGCGGGCGAGGAGCTCGGCTCGGACGGCGTGGAGACGGGGGCTGGGCGCCAGGTCCGCCAGGGCGGCGAGGCCGGCGTCGGGGCCGGTCGCCTCGGCGAGGGCGACGGTGCGGCCGAGGGCGGCGGCCTCGCTGGGGGCGACGGTCACCAGCAGGTCGTAGAGCCGCAGGACCTCGGCCCAGTCGGTGGCGGCGTAGCTCGGAGCCCGGGCGTGCTCGGCGGCGATGGCGGCCTGGAGCTGGTACGGATCGGCCTGCCCGGCGGTGCGCAGGAGCGAGTCGTTCAGGAGCTCGATGCCGCGGGCGATGGCGGCCGCGTCCCACCGACTCCGGTCCTGCTCGTCGAGGGTGACGACCTCGCCAAGGGGATCGAGCCGGGCCGGCCGGCGCGCCTCGGTCAGGAGCAGGAGGGCCAGGACGGCGGTCGGCATGGGCTGGTCCGGCAGCAGCTCGTGGAGCAGCTCGGCCAGACGGATCGCCTCGGCGCAGACGTCGACGTCGTAGACGGCGTCCCCCTCGATGGGGGCGTGGCCGGCGGTGTAGAGGCTGTGGACCACCCCGCACACCGCCGGCAGCCGGTCGGCCAGCTCGGCCTCGGCCGGCACCCGGTAGGGGATGCGGGCGGCGGCGATCTTCTGCCGGGCCCGCGTGAGCCGCTTCGTCGTCGCCACCTCGGTGGTGAGCAGCACCCCGGCGATCTGCGCCGGCGTCAGGCCGCAGAGGGTCCGCAGGGCGAGGGCGATCCGGGTCGGCGGCGAGAGGGTCGGGTGACAGCAGGTGAAGATCAGCCGCAGGAGGTCGTCGTGCACCACCTCGTCGGACGGCAGATCGGGGCCGGTCAGATCGGCGATCATCAGCCCGTCGTGCTCCTTGTCGGCCCGGCGACTCTCGCGCCGGAGGACGTCGATCGCCTTGCGGCGGGCGGTCAGGGTGAGCCAGGCCCGGGGCTCAGGCGGCACCCCCGTGACCGGCCAGGCCCCGAGGGCGGCCAGGCTCGCCTCCTGCACGGCGTCCTCGGCCAGCTGCACGTCGCCGAGGGTCCGGATCAGGGTCGCCAGGATGCGCGCCCCCTCGACCCGGACCGTCTCGGCGACGACGGCGTCGGCCGCGCCCGCGGGATCGGAGCGAGCCACGAGCGCCGCCCTACCGGGCGATGACGACCGGGCGGACCTCGACGGCGCCGGCCCCCGCCCACGCCGCCGGGATCTGGGCGGCGACGGCCACCGCCGCGTCCAGGTCGTCGGCCTCGATCAGGTAGTAGCCGGTGAGGGCCTCCTTGGTCTCGGCGTAGGGCCCGTCGGTGGTGACCACGTTCCCGCCCCGGGCGCCCTCGACCCGCACGACCGTGGCCGTGCTGGTCGGGTGGAGCAGGGCGCTGGCGCTGATGCGGTCGTCGTTGTCCACCCCGAACCGGCGGTACTCGGCCAGCTCATCGGCGTGCTCGGGCTCCCACCAGTTCACGTCGTCGGTGTAGGTCAGGGCGAGGTACTGCGGCATCGGATGCTCCTCCGTCTCCGTCGGGGACCACCTTGGCCCCTCGCCCTAGGAACGAACGACCACCCCCGAAGAGGACAGTCGATCCGAACTTTGTACGGCATCTACTCCTGAGGAGTAGATGCCGTACAAGGTTGGGGGCTGGTCAGGCGTCGAGGGCTTCGAGGAGCTGCTCTTCGTCGGGGGGCGGGCCGATGGCGCGGACGGTGGGGGCGCCGGGCACGACGCGGACCCAGGCGGGGGCGCCCTCGACCAGGCCCAGGCCCGCCATCTCGGTGCGGGTCAGGGTGA
>DATHEV010000257.1:0-7959 GCA_035318405.1 Iamia sp. | reverse complement strand
CGTCGAGCACCGCGACGGCGGCTGCCGGGTCCCCGGCTGCGACTCGCAGCTGTGGATCGAGGTCCACCACATCGTCCACTGGGAAGACCACGGGGACACCATCACCGAGAACCTCATCTGCCTGTGTCGCACCCACCACCGCCTGCACCACCAAGGGCTGCTGGGCATCACCGGCAACGCCGACGCCATTGACGGCATCACCTTCACCACCGCCACCGGCATGGTCCTGCGACCAGCGGGCAGACCCACCGAGCCGTCCGCTCTCCCGCCTGTCGAGCCCTATGACGGACCCACCGGCGAACGCCTCCAGAAGCACTGGGTCACCTTCTCCCGACGACCACTCCGCTGCGTACGAGGACGAGAACCCGCGGCCCCCGGGCCCGGTCAGCCGTAGCCGAGCTCGTGGAGCCGCTTGTCGTCGATGCCGAGGTGGTGGCCCAGCTCGTGGACGACGGTGATGCGGACCTCGCGGACGAGGTGATCCTCGTCGTTCGCCATGAGGCACAGCGGGACCCGGAAGATCGTGACCCGGTCGGGGAGCTCCATGAACCCGTACTGGCCCCGGGCGGTGAGCGGCGTGCCCTCGTAGAGGCCGAGCGGGCCCCCGGGGCGGCCGTCGGTGACCAGGACGGCGATGTTCTCGAGCATCGTCGCGATCTCCTCCGGCAGGCCGTCGAGGGCCTCCGCCACGAGATCCTCGAACCTGTCCTCGGTCACGTTCACGGGCACGAGCCGAACCTACCGCCCCCGTGCGCCGCTACCGTCGGCCGCGTGGCCCTCGTCCCCCGCCCCTCGAACCTCCGGATCCCCCCGGGTGGCTGGTCGATCGAGAGCCGGCGGTCGCTGCTCTCGGTCGGCTCCGACCTCTCCATCCTGTCCGCCGGATGCCAGCTGTCCGCCCTCTCGGCCGGCTGCATCCTCAGCATCGGGTCGACCGGGAGCATCCTGAGCATCGGGTCGGCCGGCAGCATCCTCAGCGTGGGCTCGGCCGGCAGCATCCTGTCGGTCGGGTCGATCGGCAGCATCCTCGGCCGTGGCTCCCGCTTCCGCATCCCCGGCCACGACCAGGACGGCTCCGCCACGGGGGCCGGGGTCGACCCGGTGGCCCCGCGGCTGGTGGGCCTGGCCCTCGGCGCCCTCGCCCTGGTCGCCGCCGTCACCGACCGCTGACGTGGACAGCGCCCGCCTGCTGGCCGGGCTCGACGCCGACCAGCGCCGAGCCGTCACCGACCCCGGCCAGCCGCTGTGCATCCTGGCCGGGGCCGGCTCCGGCAAGACCCGCGTCCTCACCCGGCGGATCGCCCATCGGGTCCACGAGGGCACGGCCGACCCCCGCCACGTCCTGGCCCTGACCTTCACCCGCAAGGCGGCCACCGAGATGGGCGCCCGTCTGGGGAGCCTGGGCCTGCGCGACCGCCCGCACGTCGGCACCTTCCACGCCCTGGCCTGGGCGCAGCTCCGCACCTGGTACCGCGACCGGGGCCGGGCCCAGCCGGCGCTCCTCGAGAGCAAGGGCCGGATGATCGGCACGTTGCCCGGTCGGGGCCGGGTGCCGGCCATCGAGGTGGCCACCGAGATCGAGTGGGCCCGGGCCCGCGACATCTCCCCGGCCGACTACCCCGTCGAGGCCAACCGGGAGGACCGCCGCACCAGCACCTCGCTCGAGCACATCGCCTCGCTCTACGCCGCCTTCGAGGAGGAGAAGAAGCGCCGGGGTGTGGTCGACTTCGACGACATCCTGTCCGGCTGCGCCCGGCTCCTCACCGACGACCCCGGCTTCGCCACCGCCCAGCGCTGGCGCTTCCGCCACCTGTTCGTCGACGAGTTCCAGGACGTGAACCCGCTCCAGTACCGCCTGCTGGAGGGCTGGCTGGGCGAGCGCACCGACCTGTGCGTGGTGGGCGACCCCAACCAGGCCATCTACCGCTGGAACGGCGCCGACGCCGGCTACCTGCGGCACTTCGAGCGCCACCACCCGGGAGCCACGGTGGTCGAGCTCCGCAGCAGCTATCGCTCGACGCCCCAGGTCCTCCACGTGGCCAAGGCGGCGCTGGGCACGAGCGGCGAGAGCCGGCTGGTCGCCCGTCGGCCCCCGGGCGAGGTCCCGGTCATCACCGCCTACGCCACCGACGAGGAGGAGGCCCGGGGCATCGCCGCCGCCGCCCGCCTCCTCCACCCGCCCGGGGCCCGCTGGGACCGCCAGGCGATCCTGGTGCGGACCAACGGCCAGATGCGGCTGTTCGAGCAGGCACTGGCCCAGGCCCGCATCCCCTTCCGGCTCCGCGGCGACGACCCACTGCTCCAGCGGGCCGACGTCCGGGCCGCCCTGCGGCAGGTCGCGTCGGACCCCAGCCGCCCCCTCCGCGTCGCCATCGGCGATCTGGCCCTCCTGGCCGACGAGCTCGGCGGCGACCTCGCCCGGCAGGACTCCGCCGATGCCCTCAACGCCCTGGTGCGCATGGCCCGGGATCTCGACGCCATCGAGCCCGCGGCCCGGGTCGGCGATCTCCGCGGCTGGCTGACGACCGCCCTCGGGAGCGACGGGCCCGGCCTCGGCGGCGACGCCATCGACGTGGTCACGTTCCACGCCGCCAAGGGCCTGGAGTGGAAGATCGTCCACCTGGCCGGGCTGGAGGACGGGCTGGTCCCCGTCTCCCACGCCCGCTCGCCGGAGGCCGAGGCCGAGGAGCGCCGACTCCTCCACGTCGCCGTCACCCGGGCCGAGGACGTCCTCCGGCTCTCGTGGGCGGCCGAGCGCCAGCTGGGCGACCGACTGGTGGCGCGGCGAACGTCGCCGTACCTCGCCGCGGTGTCGAGCGCGGTGAGCGACCTGCGGGGCGCGGCCCGCGCCGTCGACCCCCGGATCGGGCTGGGGCGGGCCCGCGGCGCCCTGGCCGAGGCGCGGGGGGAGGACCGGGACCGGGTGCTGCTGGAGGCGCTCCACGCGTGGCGGGCCGAGGTGGCCCGCCGGGCCGGCACCGCCCCGGCGGTGGTGGCCAGCGACCGGGTGCTCAGCGACGTCGCCCATCGGCGCCCGACCGACCGCGACGCCCTCGCCGCCGTCCTCGGCGTGGGCCCGGCGGTCGTCGACGCCCACGGCGACGATCTCCTCGGCATCGTCTCCGCTCACGCCGCGCCCGCCGGGGCGCCATGATCTGGCCGTGCGCTTCGACCTGACCCAGACCATCGCCGCCCCGGTCGACGAGGTGGCGCGGGCCTACGCCAGCGCCGAGCTGTACGAGACCCTGGGCGGGAACGACAAGCTCGGGCCGCCCGACGTGCTGAGCCGGACCGAGAAGGGCGACACGGTCACCCTGCGGATCCGCTACCAGTTCGTCGCCGACCTCAGCCCCGCGGTCACGGCCGTGGTCGACCCCAAGAAGCTCACGTGGGTCGAGGAGTCGGTCCACGATCTCGCCGCCCGCTCGGTCGCCGTGACGCTCCACCCCGACCACTACGCCGACCGCCTGCGGTGCACGGGCACCTATCGCTACACGGCGACCGGGGATGCAACCGTTCGCCAGGTCAACGGCGACCTCAAGGTGAAGGTGCTCTTCGTCGCCGGCCAGGTCGAGAAGGCCCTGGTCTCCGGGCTCAAGGAGCACCTGGAGGCCGAGGCTCCTCAGGTCCAGGCCTATCTCGGGAGCTGAACCTCAGCCATCCTCGCTGGTGGCCTCGCCGTCGCCATCGCCGAGGAAGCCCTCGGCCATGCGCCGGTCGAAGCCCTCGGCCAGGGCCCGGAAGCGCTGGGCGTCCATCGACACGAAGAGGCCCTCGGCCTCGGCGGTGACGACGCCGTCGACGAGGATCCGCCCGGTGGTGAAGACCTTGCGGCCCTCCCGCCGGTCGAAGCGGCCCTCGATCGCCAGCGGCGTGTGCAGCGGCGTGGGCTTGCGGTAGTTGACGATCAGGCGGGCGGTCATGCCCGGTGCGCCGGAGTACGACTGGGCCGACCCGAGGACCTCGTCGAAGGCGGCCGCCACGAAGCCGCCATGGACGGTGCCGGGCGGGCCCTCGTACACAGCGCCGAAGGTGACTCGGCCGACGACCGAGTCCTCGCCGAACTCGAGGCGGATCGGTGGGGCCAGCGGGTTGGCCAGCCCGATCATTGGGCTGTGGTCGAAGAAGGAGCCGAAGTCGCCACCGGAGAGGGCGGCCTCGCCCATGCCCTCGTACATGCTCCGAGGGCGGTCACGACGGAAGCGGGCGGCGAGGGCCTCGAGCTCCTCGGCCACGGCGACGAGATCGGCCTGATCGACGTCGGTGCCGACCATGTCCTCGATGAGGTCGCGGTTGGCGGCGGCGATGCGGCGGAGCGCCCGGCGCCGGTCCGAGATGACCACGTCGGACTGCGCCGACACGCGCGGGGAGGTGTTGGGGGTCTCGTTGCTCATCAGAACCCTTCGACGTCGATGTACACGGGGGCGTGGTCGCTGGGCTTGGTGCCCTTGCGGGCGTTGCGGTCCATGACCGCGGCGGTGACCGCATCGGCCACCGGTGCGGTGGCGAGGAGCAGGTCGATCCGCATGCCCATGCCCTTGTGGAACATGCCGGCCCGGTAGTCCCAGTAGGTGAAGTGACCGGGCTCGGGGTGGAGCCGGCGGAACGTGTCCTGCAGGCCCCAGTCGGCGAGGGCCCCGAGGGCCGCCCGCTCGGGCTCGCTGACGTGGGTCGAGCCCACGAACTGCTCGGGGTCCCACACGTCGTCGTCGGTGGGAGCGATGTTGAAGTCGCCGGCCACCAGCACGCGGTCGTCCGGGGAGTAGCCGGCGGCGAGGTGGGCACGCAGCCGGTCGAGCCACGCCAGCTTGTACCGGTAGTGGTCGTGCTCGAGCTCGCGCCCGTTGGGCACGTAGACGCTCGCCACCCGCACCCCACCGCACGTCGCCCACACGATGCGGGCGTCCGGATCCGGGGTGCCGTCGTCGGTCCACCCCGGCCGGGGATCCTCGATGCCGACACGGCTGAGGATGGCCACGCCGTTCCAGCGGCCCTCGCCGTGGTGCAGCGACTCGTAGCCGAGCGCGTGGAAGGCGAGCGCCGGGAACGCGCTGTCGGCCAGCTTCGTCTCCTGAAGGCACACGACGTCGGGCTGGGCCTCGGCCAACCACGCCTCGACGCGCGGCAGGCGCGCCTTGAGCGAGTTGACGTTCCACGTGGCGATGCGCACCGGGTCGACCCTAGGGGGTCGACGGTCGCCGCCGGTCCGCCGCGGGACCGAGGGGGCCGGGTTCGCCGGCCCCCTCGAGCACCCTCGTCCGCGGCGAGGTCAGGCCCTCTTCTTGGCTGCCCTCTTCGCCGGTGCCTTCTTGGCCGTGGCCTTCTTGGCCGGAGCCTTCTTGGCCGGAGCCTTCTTGGCCGGAGCCTTCTTGGCCGGAGCCTTCCTCGCAGGTGCCTTCTTGGCCGGAGCCTTCTTCGCGGGCGCCTTCTTGGCCGGCGCCTTCTTCGCGGGCGCCTTCTTGGCCGGCGCCTTCTTCGCAGGTGCCTTCTTGGCCGGCGCCTTCTTCGCAGGTGCCTTCTTGGCCGGCGCCTTCTTCGCAGGTGCCTTCCTCGCCGGCGCCTTCTTCGCCGCGGCCTTCTTCTTCGCCGGGGCCTTCTTGGCCGCGGTCTTCTTCGCCGCAGCCTTCTTGGCTGGTGCCATGTCGGTTCCCTCCTGGGAGGTGTCTGGTTCGCGGACGGAGCTACCCGTCATCTGGAGACCTGGCACAGCCAGGTCGATGCTCCGTCGTGGCGAGTCGAACGACTCGACGACGAAGGTCCTTGTCTCCCCGACGGTGAGCACCTCGCGGGCGCTCCGGGGGGGAGGGTCGGCCATCGAGCGCAGCGGCACGTAGCACTGCGCTCGATCGACCACGACGTAGGCCCCGTGGGACGAGAAGCGGTCGACGACGGCCTCGACCTCGCTCCCCACGGGGTGATGACTGACGAACGAGAGGAAGGGCTGCGGCTCGTTGACGGCCTCGGGCGCCTTGGTGCCACCACCACCGCCGCCACCACCACCTCGGCGGCGTCGACCACGGCCACCGCCATCACCGGTGTCGGCGGCGGCGTCGGCCGCGGTGGGCGTCGGCGTCTCGACCTTGGCGGCCGCCTTCTTGCGCGACCGCTTGGGCTTGCTCGGCGTCGTGGCCTCGTCGGCCTCCGGTGCCGGCGGGGCGCCCGCCTTCGACCGTCGCGCCTTCACCTCGGCCTCGACCGCCTTGGCCGCCTTCTCCTTGTCGACCTTCGGGCCCTTGCCCTTCGGCTTGTCCGAGCGGGCCTCGCGCTGCGAGCGACGGCTGATCGACCCGCGCACCGGCGTGCGGGCCACGAAGACCCAGCCGACGCCGCCGATCGGCTTGCCCCCGATGAGGCGGCCCTCGTCGAACATCCACGGGTACTCGCCGTGCAGCTCCTGGAACGAGTCGTTGGAGAAGATCGTGGCACCGGCCTTCTCGGCCACGGCAGCGATGAAGGCATCGCCCCGGCCGACCGCGCCGGCGGGCGGGGAGACGATCTCGCCGGCGAGCACCGCCTCCTCGTAGGTGTCGCGCTCGGGCGGCTCGATGCGGTGCTGGAAGGTGGCGTCGACGACGACGGTGATCTTCGTTCCCGGGAACTCCTCGAGGAAGGCGCGCACGGCCTCGTCCAGCTGGGCCAGGCTCGGGAGCGTCCTCCCCTCGGTGGCGATGTTCGACCCGTCGACGATGACGTGATCACGAATGGTGCGGGACGGCGGCATGACGTGTGAGAGTCAACTACGTCCGTCAAGGTCCGGCGCGGATGGACACGTGTCGCGCCCATGCGTCGCCTGCCGTTGCGAGCCGCGTCAGTCGATAGGTTGCGCGCCATGGCGATCGCCCACGACGACCCGACCGCAGAGGTGACGGATCTCCTCCAGCACCTCATCCGCAACGCGTGCGTGAACGACGGCGGCGAGACGTCGGGGCACGAGGCCCGGTCGGTCGAGGTGCTGCGGGCCGTGCTCGAGCCGAGCGGGCTCGACATCGAGGTCTACGAACCACTGCCCGGACGGCAGAGCCTCGTGGCGCGCATCGAGGGCACCGACCCCACCGCACCCACGCTCACGCTGCTCGGCCACACCGACGTGGTGCCGGTCAACGGCGACGCCTGGTCGCGCGATCCCTTCGGCGGCGAGCTGGTGGACGGCGTGGTCTGGGGCCGGGGCGCGGTCGACATGTTGAACCTCACCGCGTCGATGGCCGTCGCCACCCGCCGGCTGGCCGCCCGCGGCTGGAAGCCCAAGGGAACGCTGGTGTTCGCGGCCGTGGCCGACGAGGAGGCCGCCGGCGTCTGGGGCGCCAAGCACCTCGCCGAGCGCGAGCTCGACGCCGTCCGCTCCGACTACGTCCTGACGGAGTCGGGGGGCATGCCGATGAAGAGCCCGGGCGGGCTCAAGCTGCCGGTGATGGTCGGCGAGAAGGGCTGCTACTGGTGCCGCATCACGGTCACCGGCACGGCCGGACACGGGTCGCAGCCGTACAAGACCGACAACGCACTGGTGAAGGCGGCCGAGGTCGTGCGGCGCATCGCCGCCTTCCGCCCCGAGGCCCAGATCGGCGAGGTGTGGCGGCGCTACCTCGAGTCGATGGGGCTGCCCGACGAGAAGACGGCGCCGTTGCTCGACGCCTCGCGCATCGACGCCCGGCTCGACGAGCTGCCCGTCGGCACGGCCCGGCTGTTCCACGCCTGCACCCACACGACGCTCAGCCCGAACATCGCCCACGGCGGTTCGAAGATCAACACCATCCCCGACACCGTCGAGCTCGAGGTCGACATCCGGACGCTGCCGGGGCAGAGCGCGGCCGACATCGAGCGGATGGTCCACGAGGCCGTCGGCGACCTGCGCGACTCGGTGCTGGTCGAGCCGGCCATCTTCGATCCGGCATCGGAGTCGCCCATGGACTCGCCGCTGTGGTCGACCCTCTCGCGGGTGGCCGGCCGGTTCTACGAGGGGTC
>DATHEV010000256.1:0-2083 GCA_035318405.1 Iamia sp. | reverse complement strand
CCCTCCCCGTGCCCCAGCGGCTCGGTCGACCTTCGGCGCGCTTTCCCCATCCGTGGATCGTCACGACGTGGCTCGACGGCCAGCCGGCAGACGCGGCGCCGGTGACCCGAGGCGAGGCCGCTGCCGACGCCCTCGCCGCGTTCTTGACGGCACTCCATCGGCCCGCCCCCACGGACGCACCGGAAGGACGACAGGGGAGAGGAGGTCCGCTCGAGCAGGTCGCAAGCCTCACCCGCCTGTTCAGGGCGACGACCAAGATGTGCGCCGCCGCGGCCAGCACCGACCAGGAGCGGCCCGATCCCGACGCCGTCCGCGCGATCTGGGACGACGCCCTGGACGCTCCGAAGTGGGCCGGGCCACCGATGTGGCTGCACGGGGACCTGCACCCCGCCAACGTCCTCACCACGCCCGACGGCGCACTGGGTGGTGTGATCGACTTCGGCGACCTGTGCGCCGGCGATCCAGCCCTCGACCTGGCCGCCGGCTGGATCTTGCTCCCCGATCGACCGGCGATCGAGCGCTTCCAAGAGGCGTACCAGGCGACGGCCGACGACGCGACGTGGCGTCGTGCTCGCGGCTGGGCGGTGTGGCGGGCCTTCGGCTGCCTCGGGATCGCGACCTCCGGACCCCCTGGCGGGAAGCCCAGCTGGGGACCGCCGGCGGTCGCGTCCCTGCATCGCCTCACCGCGTCCGCGGCGTAGCCGGGTCGAACGGGCTCAGCTCCGCCGACGGCGCGCCACCCGGATGGCGATGACGACCGCCACCCCGACCACCGCCAACACGATCGTCAGCGGCGTCCACCGCTCCTGCCGACTGCCGCCGACCGCCAGCACCACCGAGAGCATCCCGAGCATGGCCGCCCCCTCCCCGCAGGCCCCCCAGCGAACCCGGTCGGGCCGACGACCCTTGCGATGAGATGCTTCGGCGGATGACGAGGCCCGAAGACTGTGTGTTCTGTGGGATCGTCGACGGGTCGGTGCCGTCCAGCCCGGTCGTCGACACGGGGACGGTCCTCGCCTTCGTGGACATCGACCCGGTCACCCCGGGGCACACGCTCGTGATCCCCAAGGAGCACCTTCCGGATCTCGCCGACCTCGACGACGAGCTCGCCGCCGAGATGATGGCCGTCGCCCGGCGCGTCGCCGCCGCCCTCCGCCGAACCGACCTGCGCTGCGAGGGCGTGAACCTCTTCTACGCCGATGGCGAGGCTGCCTTCCAAGAGGTCTTCCACTCGCACCTGCACGTCTTCCCCCGCTACGCCGACGACGGGTTCGTCATCAAGGCCAGATGGGGTTCGAGCCCCCGCCGCGAGGAGCTCGACCGGATCGCCGCGCAGCTCGTCGCCGAGGTGGCCTCCGAGGACGAGACCGACGACTGACACCATCCCGACCGCGGAGGCTGTGCCGCAATGCGACGATGCGGGGGATGGACACAGCACTCGGTGTCGGGCGTCGACGGCTGCCCCTGTGGGGGTTCGCCGTGATCGTCGCCGTCTACCTCCTGCTCATCCAGGGCGTCGGCCTCGCCGTCGACGGGTGGGCCGAGCTGGACGACGACGCCTTCACGACCGCTGAGCAGGTGCTGGTCCACCTCTGGATCCCGCTCGGCGTCGCCCTGTCGTTCGTCTACGGCGTGGTCGCCACGCTCGGGTGGTGGCGCCCGGTGCTGCACGACGACCGACCGGTCCAGCGGTGGGTGTGGGCCGTCCCGGCGATCTTCCTCGCCGGCATCGTGCTCGGGATCAACTACCCGCAGCTGCTCGACAACGGCGTCGGGTTCACCCTCGCCCTGCTCCTGGCGACCCAGCTCGTCGGCTGGGGTGAGGAGGGCATGTTCCGCGGCATCGGCGTCACCGTGCTCCGCGACCACGGCCTGGCCGAGAGGAAGGTGGCGCTCTGGTCGAGCCTGGTGTTCGGCGCCGTCCACCTCTCGAACGCCGTCGGCCGGGGCGCCGGAGCGATCCCGCAGGCGGTGGCGGTCAGCTTCGCCGGCTACTTCTTCTACCTGATCCGCCGGGTCTCGAAGGGCAACGTCGCCAACTCGGTGATCCACGGCCTGTTCGACTTCTCGCTGCTGAGCGTGT
>DATHEV010000255.1:0-2312 GCA_035318405.1 Iamia sp. | reverse complement strand
GGCCACGACGGCACCGCCGGCGACCTCGACGCCGGTCAGCCGGCCGTCCTCCACCGCCACGGCGATCGGAACGCGGTGCTCGGCCGTCACGCCGAGCGGCAGCTCCGAGCCCTCGGGGAGGAAGGCCACCACGTCGTCGCTCCACTGGGTCAGGAGCCCGGCCAGGTGGGCCACCATCGGCGGCTCGCCCACCACCGCGATGGGCTGGTCCCGCGCCTCCCACCCGTGGCAGAAGGGGCAGTTGGCGGCGTCGCCGCCCCAGATCTCGGCCAGCCCCGGGAGGTCCGGCAGCGGGATCCGCATCCCGGTGGCCAGCACCAGGCGCCGCCCGGCCAGCGGCGGCCCACCGGCCCGCTCGACCACGAAGCCGTCGTCGCCCCGCACGACCCGCACCACCGAGTCGTCGACCAGCTCCACGCCGTAGCCGGCGACCTCGTCCCGGCCCGTCGCCACCAGCGACGCCGGGGAGGCGCCGTCGTTGGTGAGGAAGCCGTGGGAGTGGGCCACGCCCTCGTTCACCGGGTGCCCGGCATCGATCACGGCCACCCGGAACCGGGCCCGGCCCAGCACCAGCGCGGCCGAGAGCCCGGCCACCGATCCTCCGATGACCACCACGTCGTGTGCGTTCTCGTCCATGACGGCGACGGTACGGAGGCCCCGACATCGTGGCAACGGACCTTGCCGTTCCGGCAACCACCACCGGCGGGGGGTACGTTGCCGGGATGGGCAGCAGGGGGCACCGTCCGATCCACCCGGTCGCGCGCGAGGTCGTGGTCGAGCGGCGCGCCGTGCTGCGGGCCTTGGGTCTCGGGGCGGCCGGCCTGGCGCTCGGCGGCGTCGGCGCCCTGGCCGGCTGTGGCGGCGACGACGACGGCCGCGGCGCTGGCCGCGGCGCCACGACGACGACCCGGCCTCGCGGGCCGGCCGCCCGCGTGGCCGCCTACGACCCCGACACGCCGTACTGGGAGCAGGGCGCCTTCGCCGCCGTGGCGGACGAGTCGACCATCACCGACCTGCGCGTCACGGGCACCATCCCGTCGGACCTGTCGGGCCTCTACGTCCGCAACGGCTCGAACTCGACGACCGGCCGCTCGCCCCACTGGTTCATGGGCGACGGCATGGTCCACGGGCTGCGGATCGAGGATGGCCAGGCCACCTGGTACCGCAACCGCTACGTCCGCACCACGCTCTACGAGCAGGGCATCGAGTTCGCCGACGCCGGCATCCCCGGCGGCGACATCAGCCAGAGCAACGTGGCCATCGTCCAGCACGCCGGGAAGCTGCTGACCCTCGGCGAGGTGGGCTTCCCCTACGAGCTGCTCACCAGCGACCTGTCGACCGTCGGCCCCTACGACTTCGACGGGCGGCTGTCGACGTGGTGCACGGCGCACCCCAAGATCGACCCGGCCACCGGGCAGATGCACTTCTTCGGCTACGGGTTCATGGACCCGCTGCTCACGT
This sequence comes from Iamia sp., assembly GCA_035318405.1. Classification (GTDB taxonomy): domain Bacteria; phylum Actinomycetota; class Acidimicrobiia; order Acidimicrobiales; family Iamiaceae; genus Iamia. Next base: position 851 of record DATHEV010000255.1, on the reverse strand, counting down.
ATCACGTGGCCGACGCCGACGGTCGCCTGATCAGCAGCCAGCCGGTCGATATCCCGGTGGCGACCATGATCCACGACTTCGCCATCACCGCCACCGACGTCATCTTCTGGATCGGGCCGGTGCTGTTCGGCATCGAGGGCTCGGTGCCCGGCTTCCCCTACGGGTGGGACGCCGACGGCGCCCCGACCCGCGTCGGCGTCATGCCCCTGGGCGGCCCGTCGTCCGAGATGCGCTGGGTCGACATGGAGCCGAGCTTCGTCTTCCACGGCACCAACGCCCATCGCGACGGCGACGACGTCGTGGTCCGGGTGAACAAGCTGAGCTCGGCCTTCGGCCCCGAGGGCGACCTGGCGCCGTCCCGCCTCACCGAGTGGCGCATCGGCACCGGCGGGACCGACCTCACGCTCAGCCAGGAGCAGCTCAACGACGTCGACATGGACCTCCCGTCCATCGACCGGCGACGCACCGGCCTCGACCACCGCCACGCCTGGTACGTCACCACCGACGACACCGGCGACTACGGCTTCGAGTTCGCCGGCACCCTCCACCGCGACATGCAGACGGGACGGGAGCAGGTCTGGGACCCGGGCCCTCACGAGCGGGCCGGCGAGGTCTTCTTCGTCGCCGCCGGCGAGGGCGAGGGCGAGGGCTGGCTCCTCACCTTCGCCTACGACCGCACCACCGACACCTCGGCCCTCGCCATCCTCGACGCCCAGGACGTGGCCGCCGGTCCCGTCGCCCGCGTCCACCTCCCGGTCAAGGTGCCCTTCGGCTTCCACGGCCTGTGGATCCCGGAGGACGAGATCTGACACACCCGGGGGGGTGAGCGCCCCCCGTTCGGTGACGTCCCG
>DATHEV010000254.1:0-5382 GCA_035318405.1 Iamia sp. | reverse complement strand
CACAAGTCGAACTGCATCGGACATCGACTTCTCGGACAGTCCTGTCCCCGAGTGACCCCTCACCCGATCATCGTTCCGGTCGTGGAGGGTCACGGCGAGGTGGACGCAGTGCCAGTTCTGCTTCGGCGCCTGACAGCGGAGAATGCTCCCGGTCCATACATCGACGTTGCCAAGCCGATCCGACGCAACAAGGGGTCGTTGCTCAAAGAGGCTGGCCTAGAACGATCGGTCGAACTGGCGGCGCGCAGGCATGGCGGAAACGGCGCGGTGCTGGTCTTGATGGATGCCGATGACGACTGCGCCGCCACTTTGGGTCCTCGGCTGCAGGAACGGGCGCAAGCGGTGCGCCCGGGTTCCGCGATCGCTGTGGTGCTCGCAGTGAAGGAGTACGAGTGCTGGTTCCTTGCGGCAGCATCATCGTTAGCGGGACGGCGGGGCCTTCCAGACGTGATCTCGTCACCAGCGGCCCCAGAACAGGTGCGTGACGGAAAGGGCTGGATCAGCGCGGCGGACCGATGGATTGTCCTACGAGCCCACTGCCGACCAGGCGGCCCTGTCCCAGGTCTTCGACATCGTGGCGGCGCGAAGGGCTGCGTCCAGCTTCGACAAGCTGTGGCGGGAGGTCGAACGCCTCACCCTGTTGATCACGTAGCGGGTACCGACCTCCGGGCGGGCTCCGCTCGACGCCCCGAGCAGGTGGCAACAGGCACGTCGGTGAACTAGAACGTGTTCTAGTTCGTCGACCCGGAGGAGACCACCGGCCGTGCACCTCGCCTACACGCCCGAGCAGACCGCGCTCCAGAAGGAGCTGCGCGACTACTTCGCCGCCATCATGACGCCAGAGGTGGCGGCGGCGGCGACGGCGGGCGAGACCGGCGATCCGGCCTGCCTGGCCGCCGTGCGCCAGATGGGCGCCGACGGCTGGCTCGGCGTGGGCTGGCCGACCGAGTTCGGCGGGCGGGGCTTCGGCCCGGTCGAGCAGTTCATCTTCATGAACGAGGCCTGGCGCTCGGGCGCCCCGGTGCCGTTCCTCAGCGTCAACACCGTCGGCCCCACGATCATGGAGTTCGGGACCGAGGAGCAGAAGGCGCACTTCCTGCCCAAGATCCTGCGGGGCGAGCTGCACTTCTCGATCGGCTACACCGAGCCCGGCAGCGGCACCGACCTGGCCAGCCTCACCACCAAGGCCGTCAAGGACGGCGACGTGTGGGTGATCAACGGCCAGAAGACCTACACGTCGTTGGCCAGCTACGCCGACTACATCTGGCTCGCCGCCCGCACCGATCCCGATGCCCCCAAGCACCGCGGCATCACCATGTTCGCCGTCCCCACGACGGACCCGGGCTACAGCTACTCGAAGATCTCGACGATGGTGAACGCCAGCACCTTCAACACGTTCTACGACGACGTGCGGGTGGGCGACGACGCCATCATCGGCAGCCTCAACCGGGGCTGGGACCTGATCATCAACCAGCTCAACTACGAACGGGTGGGCCTGTCGCCCCCGGGCATGGTCGAGTCGATCTACGAGGACACCATCGCCTGGGCCAAGGACACGACGCTCCCCGACGGCCGGCGCGTCGCCGACCAGGAGTGGGTCCAGGTGAACTTCGCCCGGGTGCGGGCCGGGCTCGACTTCCTCCGCCTGCTCAACTGGAAGATCGCCGCCCTCGACGCCGCCGGCCAGTCGCCCAACCCGGCCGACGCCAGCTCGTCGAAGGTGTTCGGCACCGAGTTCTTCATCGAGGCCTACCGCCTGCTGATGGAGGTCCTGGGCGCCCGCGGCACCCTGCGGGCCGACGGTCCCGAGGCGCTGCTCGCCGGCCGGCTCGAGCGCTCCTACCAGGGGACCCTGATCCTCACCTTCGGCGGCGGCACCAACGAGATCCAGCGCGACCTGATCGCCATGTTCGGCCTCCAGATGCCGCGCATGCCCCGGATGTAAGGGACCAGCACCCGATGGACTTTCAGCTCTCCGACGACCAGACGGCGATCGTCGAGCTGGCCGCCCGCATCCTGGGCGACCGCTGCACGCCCGAGACCCTGGCCGCGGCCGAGGCCGCCGGCGACCGCTTCGATGCCGACCTCTGGCGCCTGCTGGCCGAGGCCGACCTGCTGGGCCTGTGCCTCCCGGAGGGCGACGGGGGCGGCGGCTACGGCGTCCTCGAGGCCGCCCTGCTGTGCCAGGAGATCGGCCGCACGGCCGCGCCGGTGCCCCTGTGGTCGACGCTGATGCTCGGCGCCCTGCCCATCGCCCAGTACGGCTCCGACGACCTCAAGGCCAAGGTGCTGCCGGCGGTGGCCAAGGGTGAGCTCGTCCTCACCGCGGCTCTCGTCGAGGAGGGTGGGAGCCTGCCACCGACCGCACCCGCCACGACGGTGGCACCGGACGCGGAGCGGCCCGACCACGTCTTCGTCACCGGCACCAAGCACGTCGTCCCGAGCGTCCACCTGGCCGAGTCCGGCGTCTTGGTCCGCGTCCTCGTGCCGGCCACCGATGCCGACGGGCGCGTCGTGGTCGCCCTCATCGACCCGACGAGCGCAGGCGTCACCATCTCCCGCAACGTCGGCACCGACCTCGAGCCGCTCTCGACGTTGACCCTGAGCGAGACGCCCGGCCGGACCCTCGGCGAACCCGACGACGGTGAGGCCATCGTCCGCACCATCGTCGCCCTCGGCACGGCCGGGATCTGCGCCCGCCAGGCCGGCACGTGCGAGGCCGCCCTCCGTCTCGCCGCCGCCTACACCTCCGAGCGCGAGCAGTTCGGCACCAAGATCGCGACCTTCCAGGCCGTGGCCCACCGTCTGGCCGACGCCTACATCGACACCGAGGCCATCCGGCTCACCAGCATCCACGCCGCCTGGCTGCTCGCCGAGGGCCTGCCCGCCGACGAGGCGCTGTCCGTGGCCAAGGTCTGGGCCGCCGAGGGCGGGCAGCGGGTCGTCCACGGCGCCCAGCACGTCCATGGCGGCATCGGCGTCGACAGCGACTACCCGGTGCACCGCTTCTTCCGGGCCGCCAAGGCCGCCGAGCACACGCTCGGCACCGCCAGCCCCCACCTGGTCGCCCTGGGCGGCCGCATCGTCGGGGCTACGTGAGCGAGCGCAGCGAGCGAACCAGAAGGCACGGGCTCTCTGGCGGCGGAGCCTGCGGAGCCGACAGCGTCATCGGTGCCACCGGGCAGCCGAGAGCGCTGGTCGTTGCCCGCGATCGGTTGCGGCACCGATGACCGAGCGCGATCCCGCTCCATCTGACGACCCGTCAGATGTAGTGTGACCCGAGACACCCGAAGGAACTGGAGCCCTCGTCCCATGCGTCGTGTCGCCCTGCTGCTCACCCTTCTGCTCGCCCTGACCGCGGTCGGCTGCGGGTCCCGCGTCGACGACGCGGACGACGGCGGTGGGGGTGGGAGCGACGACGGCCTGTCGGCCGAGGAGGACGGCGGCGACCCGGACGGTGGCGGCGACGAGGCCGATGCCGGGGCGAACGACGACCTCACCCCCGAGTCCGAGGAGCTGGTCACCATCCCCAACCCGTGCTCGGGCGACACCGGCGAGGGCGAGCTGCCGGCCGACACCCCCGGGGTCAGCGACGACACGATCCGCATCGGCGTCATCTCCGACCGCGAGAACCCGGCCGTGCCCCTGCCCACCGTGGGCATCGAGGAGGCCGTCAAGGCCTTCGTCGAGTTCTGCAACGAGGCCGGCGGCATCAACGGCCGCACCCTCGAGCTCGAGACCTACGACTCGATGATCTCGGCCACCGACGACGTCACCAAGCAGGCCTGCAACGACGACCTGTTCGCCCTGGTGGGCACCGGTTCGGTGCAGGACCAGCTCGGGATCGAGACCAAGGAGGGCTGCGGCCTGCCCGAGGTCGCCGGCTACTCGGCCACCTCGTCGCGTGCCGAGTCCGCCGACTTCTTCACCTCCGTCCCCGGGCTCAGCGCCACCGAGTACAACGTCGGCCCCTGCCAGTACATCGCCGAGAAGTTCCCCGACGCGGTGAAGAAGGCGGCCATGCTCTACACCGACCTGCCCGCCGCCTCGGTGCGCGGCCAGCAGATCGTCGAGGGCTGCACGGCCGAGGCCGGCTTCGAGTACGTGGTCGAGGAGGCCCTGGCCTTCGGCGAGACCAACTTCGGTCCCGTCGTCGAGCAGATGCAGGAGGCGGGCGTCGAGTACTTCACGATGGTCAGCGCCACCTCCGAGACCCTCGCCGTGCTGCGGGAGATGGAGACCCAGGGCGTCGAGATCGAGGTCCTCGACCTGGGCCAGCAGTACTACGACCCGAACTTCGGGGCCGAGCCCGTCACCGACGGCGCCTACGTCCTGTCGAACACGGCGCCCTTCTCCGAGGCCGACGACAACCCGACCCTCCGGCTCTACCAGGAGTACCTGGAGAAGGTCGACGGCGTGGAGTCCACCCTCGGCGTCCAGGCCTTCAGCTCGGGCCTGCTCTTCGCCACCGCGCTGGATGCCCTGGGCAACGACATCACCCGGGACGGGCTGGTCACCGAGCTCGAGGGCATCACCGAGTGGGACGGCGGCGGGCTCAACATCGTCGGCAGCCCCGGCACCAACGAGACCATCGACTGCTTCCTCTACCTGCGGGTCGAAGGCGGAGAGTTCGTCCGGGATCATCCGGAAGAGGGCTACGACTGCGATCCGGCGTACATCCACACATCCGACGAGCGCTTCGAGAACTAGGGGACCAATGACCCGATCCAGGGGCACCACCATCCGCCGCCGCACCGGCCGCCTCGGCGCCGCCGTCCTCACCCTGCTGCTCCTCGTGGGCACCAGCGCGTGCGGCTCGCGGGCCGACGACGCCGACGACGGCGGGGGCGACGACGGTCTCAGCGCCGACGAGACCACGGCCGACGAGGGCGACGGGGGCGAGGACGGCGGCGCCGACACCGAGGTCCCGACGCCCGAGTCCGACACCATCGGCTCGATCGACAACCCGTGCTCCGGCGAGGCCGGCGAGGGCGAGCTGCCCGCCGACACGCCCGGGGTCACCGAGGACACGATCCGCATCGGCGTCATCTCCGACAAGGAGAACCCGAGCGTCCCGCTGCCGACGGTCGGCATCGAGGAGTCCGTCAACGCCTTCGTCGAGTTCTGCAACGCCGCCGGCGGCATCGGCGGCCGGACCATCGAGCTCGAGACCTACGACTCGATGATCACCGCCACCGACGACGTCACCCAGCAGGCATGCTCCGACGACCTCTTCGCCCTGGTGGGCACGGGCTCGGTGCAGGACCAGCTGGGCATCGAGTCCCGCCTCGAGTGCGGCCTGCCCGAGATCGGCGCCTACTCGGCGACCTCCAACCGGTCCGAGTCCGACCTCTTCTTCCAGCCCATCCCGGCCACTCAGTC
>DATHEV010000253.1:0-4402 GCA_035318405.1 Iamia sp. | reverse complement strand
GGCCCGCCGGGACATGGCCGCCTTCCTCCGCCGGTGCCGCAAGGCGCTCACCCACGCGGCCGCCGACGCCCTCGCCCGCCAGGCCCCGCCCGTGCTCCTCGCCTGGTCGCGAGGGGACAAGCTCTTCCCCGAGGCCGACGCCGAGGAGCTGCACCGCCGCATCGCCGGTTCGGCCCTGCACCTCATCGACGACGCCCGCAGCTTCTCCCAGATCGACCAGCCCCAGGCCGTCCTCGACCTCGTGATCCCCTTCCTCGCCGCACTCCCCGCACCGACGCGCTCCTGACCGACCGACGACCCGAGGTCGTCGATCGGGACGTCGGCCGCAGCATGGGCGTGACCACGCAGGCCGCCCGCAAGCGGTTCACCCCCAAGGACCCCGGGGCGCCCGAGGCCCTGTCCGACGCGATCGCCGCCGGCCGCCCGGTGCGCTCTGCGTCTGGAGGCCGAGGACGTCGGGACCGAGCACGTCCTCCTCGCCCTGGCCGAGCACGAGGACGGGGACGGCCCCCTCGCCGACCCGGACGTCGACCACGCCCCGCTCGACGCCGCCATCGCGCCTGGGCTCGCCCGTTCGGGTGCCGGGGGTGGGACGGAGCCGGTGGCCCGGCAGGCTTTGCGCATGGCTGACGACGGACCGGTGGTGCGGGTGTACTGGCGGCGGGGGTGCTGGTTCTGCTCGTCGCTGCGGCGCCAGCTGGCCGACGCCGGCCTCGTCACCGAGGAGCACGACATCTGGGCCGACCCCGACGCCGCCGCCTTCGTGCGCCAGAACGCCCGGGGCAACGAGACGGTCCCGACGGTCGACGTCGCCGGCGAGGTGCGGGTCAACCCCAGCCCCTCCGAGGTGCTCGCCCTGGCCCGCGCCGCCGGCATCGCCACGGGCTGAGCGCGGGTGACGCCGTAGCCTGCGACCCGATGGACGTCGGGGTCGAGCTGCGCACGGGGAACCGCCCGCTCGACTGGCCCGGGGGACGGGTGGCGCTGCTCTACGTCGGTGACGAGGAGATCCCGGGCGACCCCCTGCCCGTGATGAACCCGCCGATGGGCGTCCAGGTCCTGGCCACCCTCCTGCGTCGCCACGGCGTGACGGCCGACGTGTTCGACGACCGGCTGATGGCCGACCCCGTCGCCGAGATCGTGGCCTTCGCCCCCGACCTGGTGGGGCTGAGCTACCTGTCCACCGCCAGCGCCGAGGCCGACCGGCTCGCCGGGCGACTGCGGGCGGCCGGGCTCCCCACCGTGGCCGGCGGTGTCCACGCCACCGTCCGGGTCGACGACCTGGTGGCCGCAGGGACCTATGACTGCGTCGTCACCGGCGACGGCGAGGGCGCCCTGCTCGACCTGTGCGGCCGTCTCAGCCGGGACGAGCGCCTGCCGGCCCGGCTCGACGGCCGGCCCTGGGGCGACCTCGACGCCCTCGCCCCGATCGACCGGTTCGCGGTCTACGCCCCGGTGTACGGCGCCCCCGACCGCATCCCGGCGGTGTCGCTCCAGATCGGCCGGGGCTGCCCCATGAACTGCCAGTTCTGCGAGCTGGCCCGCGACGCCGGCACCTACGCCCTCCCCAGCGCCTACGGCCGGCGCCGGCCCGAGGCCGTGGTGGCCGAGCTGGCGACGTACCTCGAGCGCTGGGACGCCACCTACGTGGTCCTGCTCGACTCGATCGCCACCCTCCACCAGGAGGCGCTCACCGCCGTGATCCGGCACCTGGCGGCCCGGGGCGGCGTGTCGCTCCAGCTCAACGCCCACGTCAACAAGTTCGGCGCCGGCATCGCCGCCGAGGTGGCGACGCTCGACGACGTCAGCGTGTGGTTCGGGTTCGAGTCGGGCTCCGACCGCATGCTCCGGCGTCTCAAGAAGGGCCACACGGCGGCGGCGGCGTGGGACGCCGCCCGCCGCGCCCTCGACACCGGGGCCCGGCTCGGCGTCAACCTGCTGATCGGCCTGCCGGGCGAGACCGACGAGGACCGGGCCCTCACCGAGGCGTTCGTGGCGCGCATCGTCGACCACGACGTCGACGGCCGGGCGATCCTCAACCCCAACATCTTCAACCCCCTCCCGGGCACCCCGCTCTACGACGACTGCCTCGCCGAGGGGCTCATGGTGCGGCCCGGCGACGACCGGGTGTGGAGCGCCGAGGCCATCGAGACGACCGGCGGGGGACCGGTGCGGGGCATCGACTACGCCCGGGTGGTCGACCAGTACCGCACCCTCCAGGCGATGTCCGAGCGCCGCGCCCGCGACTTCGTCGGCTGGGCCGGCGTCGCTGATTAGCCCTGCTGCTCGGTGGGGCGGACCACGAGGTGCCTGGCACCTCGTGGTCGCCGGAGGACAGCGCTCAGCCGTCCTGCTCGGTGGGGCGCACCAGGACCTCGTTGATGGCGACGTGGCGGGGGCGGGTGACGATGAAGGCGATCGTCTCGGCGATGTCGCTCGCCTCGAGCTGCTCGACGCCCTCGAACCGCTGGCGGAACCCGGCCTGGATCTCGTCGCGCTGGTGGCTGACCAGCTCGGTCGCCACCGCCCCGGGCTCGACGAGGGAGACCCGCAGGTGCCGGCCGGTGACCTCCTGGCGCAGGCTCTCGCTGAAGGCGCCGACGCCGTGCTTGGTCAGGTTGTAGACGCCGGATCCGACCCGGGCGACGCGGCCGGCCACGGAGCTGATGTTCACCAGGTCCGCCACCCGGCGCGGACCCTGCTCGGCGGTGGCGAGCAGGTGGGGGAGGGCGGCGTGGGCGACGTAGAGCAGGCCCTTGACGTTGAGGTCGACCATCCGCTCCCACTCGTCCATCGGGGCGTTCTCGATCGGGCCGTTGAGCATCACGCCGGCGTTGTTCACGACGGTGTCGAGCCGGCCGTGGTCGGCCATGACGCGCTCGACCGCCGCCACCACGGCGGCCTGGTCGGTGACGTCGAGGGCGAGGGCCACCGCCGTCCCGCCGTCGGACCCGACCCGCTCGACGAGGGCCTCGAGCCGGTCGGTGCGCCGGGCGGCCACGACGACGGTGGCCCCCTCGGCCGCCAGGGCCACGGCGGTGGCCTCACCGATCCCGCTGCTGGCCCCCGTCACGAGCGCCACGGTCCCATCGAGTCGATCTGCTGCCATGGCTCGACCGTACCGACCCCCCACCCCCCTGCGAACTCGGGGGGATCCGTGCCCCTCCAGGGTCACCTTTCCCCCCGAGTTCGATCAGGGGGTACGGGCGGGGAGGTCCACCCCCTCCGAGCACGGCTCGGGAGAACCTGGCAACGTACGTTGCCATGACGACCGTCGAGACCGTCCGGGGCCCCGTCGACACCGCCGAGCTGGGGCGGACCTACATGCACGAGCACGTCTTCGTGCTCACGCCCGAGGTCCAGCAGAACTTCCCCGAGGACTGGGGCGACGAGGACGAGCGGGTGGCCGATGCCGTCGCGAAGCTGACGGCGCTGGCCGCCCAGGGCGTGACGACGATCGTCGACCCCACGGTGATCGGGCTCGGGCGCTACATCCCCCGCATCGTCCGCATCAACGAGCAGGTGCCCCAGCTCAACATCGTCGTGGCGACCGGCTGCTACACGTACTCCGACGTCCCGTGGTTCTTCCACCTCCGGGGGCCGGGCCTGGGCGAGGCGCTGGGCGTCGACATCCCCGATCCGATGGTCGACATGTTCGTGAAGGACATCCGCGAGGGCATCGGTGAGACCGGCGTGAAGGCCGCCTTCCTGAAGTGCGCCATCGACACCAAGGGCCTGACGAAGGGCGTCGAGCGGATCATGCGGGCCGTGGCCAAGGCCTCGCTCGCCACCGGGGCGCCGATCACCGTCCACACCCATCCGGACAGCGAGACCGGGCTCGAGGTGAAGCGGGTGATGTGCGACGAGGAGGGCGTCGACCCGAGCACGATCGTGCTCGGCCACAGCGGCGACAGCGGCGATGTCGACCACCTGAGCGCGCTGGCCGAAGCCGGCTTCGTGCTGGGGATGGACCGCTTCGGGATCCACGCCGAGGCCACGTTCGAGAACCGCTGCGACACGGTGATCGAGCTGTGTCGCCGCGGCTTCACCGAGAGCATGGTCCTCTCGCACGACGCGTCCTGCTACATCGACTGGATCGATCCGGCCGCTCTCCAGTTCATGCCCCAGTGGCACTACCTGCACATCCACGACGACGTGCTGCCGTACCTCCGCGAGCACGGGGTCACCGACGAGCAGATCGACCAGATGCTGGTGGCCAACCCTCGCCGGTACTTCTCCTAGCAGGGTGCGGAAATAGTCGTCGTTGGTGCTCGCGATCGTTGGCGGGCTGGGGTAGACCGCGGGGATGCGCGGCAAGCCTGACCAGCAGCTGGTGATGCTCACCTCGTTGAGCACCGAGGATCTGATCCCGGCCGATCACCCGATCCGGCGGATCCGGGCC
>DATHEV010000252.1:0-4134 GCA_035318405.1 Iamia sp. | reverse complement strand
ACCGCCCCGGTCCGCGCCGGGCCCGGTCCCCGCCCGGTCCGGTGACGGTGACGGTGACGGTGACGGTGACGGTGACGGTGACGGCACGGTGGTCCCCGCCCTGCGGGTCCGGGACCTCCGGGTGCGCATCGGATCGACCCTCATCGTCGACGACGTCTCCTTCGACCTGGGACCGGGGCAGACCCTGGCGCTGCTCGGGACCAACGGGGCCGGGAAGTCCACCGTGCTCAACGCCATCAGCGGCCTGCTCCCCACCAGCGGCGGGTCGGTCGAGCACGACGGGGTCGCCATCACCGGCCGGCGGGCCCACCGCATCGCCGCCCGCGGCATCGTCCAGGCCCCCGGCGGCCGCGGCGTGTTCCCCTCGCTCACCGTGGCCGAGCACCTCACCCTCGCCGGCTGGACCCGCTCCCGCCGCGACGCCGTCGTCCGGGAGCGCACCGACTCCGCGCTGGAGGCCTTCCCCGCCCTCCGCTCCCGGTGGCACGAGCACGCCGCCGACCTCTCCGGCGGCGAGCAGCAGATGCTCGTCCTGGCCATGGCATCGGTGGCCGCGCCCACGGTGCTCCTCATCGACGAGCTGGCCCTCGGCCTGGCCCCGATCGTCGTCCGCCAGCTGGTCACCTTCCTCGACCGCGTCCGTGCCGCCGGGACCTCCATCGTCGTCGTGGAGCAGTCCCCTGCCGCCGCCCTCACCCTGACCGACACGGCGATCTTCCTGGAGCAGGGACGGGTCGTCCTCGCCGGGAGCGTCACCGATGTGCTCGAGCGGCCCGACGTGGCCCGCTCGGTGTACCTGGCCACCGCGGCCGGGCCGGCCGACGCGTCCGGGCCGTCCGACCGTCGACCGGGCGCCCCGCGGCCTGTCGGGCTTCGCCCGGCCGTCCGACCACCCGCCCTCGCCGCCCACGGCGTGTCGGTGAGCTACGGCGGCGTCCACGCCGTCACCGACGTCGATCTCGACGTGGCCCGGGGCGAGCTCGTCGGGCTCATCGGCCCCAACGGCGCCGGCAAGAGCACGCTGCTCGACGTCCTCAGCGGCCTCGTGCCCCACGCGACCGGCCAGGTCCGCCTGGGCGACCGCGACGTCACCACCACGCCCTTCCACCGACGGGCGGCGCTCGGTCTCGGCCGGTCGTTCCAGGACGCCCGCCTGTTCCCCTCCCTCACCGTCGAGGAGGTCCTGGCCATCGCCTGCGACCGATCGATGGCCGCCCCCGGCGTCAGCGACGCCATCTTGAGGACGCCGGCCCAGCGCCAGGGCGAGGCCGCCGTGCGCCGCCGGGTGGACGAGCTCGTCACCCAGCTCACCCTCGGGGACCTCCGCGAGGTGCGTACGGGCGAGCTCTCCACCGGTCAGCGCCGGATCGTCGACCTGGCCGCCCTGCTCGCCGACCGCCCCGAGATCGTCCTCCTCGACGAGCCCTCCAGCGGCCTGGCCCAACCCGAGGTCGAGGCCCTCGGCCGCCTCGTCCGGCGCCTGCACCGCGACCTCGACCTGACCATGGTCGTCGTGGAGCACGACATGCCGCTCATCTCCTCGATCGCCACCCGCCTGGTCGTGCTCGACCAGGGCCGGGTCATCGCCGACGGCTCCCCCACCACCGTCCTCGCCGACGACCGCGTCATCGCCTCCTACCTCGGCCGCTGACGAGCTCGCAGGGGCTCAGCCGGGTCCGAGGATGTACTCGCCGTCGTCGGGGCGGTGGTACCAGCCCATCGACGCGGAGGTCCCGCCGTCCACGGGCACGGTCTGGCCGGTCACGTAGCTCGACAGCTCGGAGGCGAGGAACACCGCGACCCCTGCGCACTCGTCGACGTGGCCCACCCGGCCGAGCGGGACGACGGGACCCATGGCGGCGCTCGCCCCCGGTGCGAGCGCCTCGAGGCCCTCTGTCCAGGTGATGTCGGGGGCGATGGCGTTGACCCGTATCGCATGCGGGGCGAGCTCGAGGGCGAGGGTCTTGGTGACGCTGATGACGCCCGCCTTGGCGGCCGCGTAGGCGGCGTAGAGCGGTGCGGCCCGGACGCCCTCGATCGACGTGACGCTGATGACCGATCCCCCGTGACCGTCGGCGATCATCCGGCGGGCGACGGCCTGCGTGCACAGGAGGACGTGCTTCAGGTTCGCCCGGTGGAGCGCATCGAAGCCGCCCTCGCTGGTGTCGAGGAACGGCTGGGCGAAGACACCTCCGGCGTTGTTCACCAGGATGTCGACGGTGCCGTGCTCCTGGGTCGTGGCGGCCAGCGCCGATGCGACGGCGGCCGAGTCCCGCACGTCGGTCGGCACCGCCAGCCCGTCGACCTCGGCGGCCGCGGCGTGGCAGGTCTCGGGATCCTGCTCCCAGATGGCGACGCGCGCTCCGAACGCGGCCAGGCCGTTGGCGATCCCTCGTCCGATCCCGGAACCACCGCCGGTCACGACGGCGACCTTGCCGTCGAGCCGGGCCGCGTCAGCGGAGAGCATCCTGCTCACCTCCCGGCGACGGGGAGCGGGCGATGACCTCCGCGCCGTAGCGCTCGAGCGCCTCGACGGCGGCCTCGACCGAGGTGTCGGGCACGCTCGTGCTCGACCACGTGACGCCCAGGTCGGTCATGCGCCCGAGCGCCTCGAGGTGAGCCTCGGGTTCGAACTGCAGCGAGCCCGCGTCGGGGAGGCCCGTCGTGAACGCCACGTCGACCTCGTCCCGCGGGCGGCCGGCGGCGTCGACCTGCTCCCACAGGTGGTCGAGCATGGGGGCGAGGTCGTCGAGCCCGTCGAGCGGCACCGTCCGCGCCGTCTTCGCCAGCCACGGCGGTGCCGGGAAGGGGTTCCACCCGTCTCCGTGGGCCGCCACGCGGCGTCGGGTCAGGGCGCTGTTGCCGCCGATCCAGATCGGGATGTGCGCCGGCTTCGGGTTGGCGGTCACGCCCACGGCGGTGAAGTCGCTCCCGTCGAAGCTGAACTCGTCCTTCGACCACACGCCCCGCACGACCTCGAGGGCCTCGTCGAACCGGGCGTTGCGCTCGTCGAAGTCCACCCCGAGGGCTCGGTACTCGCTGCGCAGGTAGCCGGTCGCCACCGAGAGCACGAACCGGCCATCGGACACCGCATCGAGGGTGGCCGCCGCCTTCGCCACCACGAACGGGTTCCGGTACGGGAGCACGACGATGTTCGGGATGAGTCGCAGGCGCTCGGTCGACGCGGCCACGACGGCGAGGGCGACGAAGGGGTCGAGGGCGTCGTGTCCGCCCCCCGTCAGCCACCTGTGCGAGGGCGCCGGATGATCGGTGAAGCCGATGCCGTCGAACCCGGCGGACTCCGCCGCCCGAGCGATCCGGGTCAACCCGTCGCGGGAGAGGAGCGCCGGGTTGGCCGGGTGAGAGATCAGCGGATACGTGAACCAGTGGTGCATCGGGCCTCCCGGTCGAGGTCGTGATCTATCACGACCGCCCGGGGGTCGGGGTGGTCACGAGGAGATCGTCGGGGTGCCGGTCGGTCCAGCCGAAGGCGGCCTCGAGCGAGCCGGCCACCTGGAGCAGGAGGTCCTCGCGCCAGGGGGCGGCGACGATCTGCACGCCGACGGGGAGCCCGGTCGCCTCGTCATGACCGACGGGAACGGAGATCGCCGGCTGGCCGGTCACGTTGAACAGGCTGGTGAACACCGCCATCGGGTAGCAGTTGAGGATCGCCATCATCGGTGCCTCCTCGGTGCCCGCTCGCCACGCCCCGATCGGCGGCGGCAGGCAGGCCATCGTCGGCGTGACGACCAGGTCGAATCGGTCGACGAAGGCCTCGACGATGGCGCGGGACAGCCGCTGCGTGCGATGCACGGCCTGGGCGTAGTCCCACGAGTCGAGCGCCCGGGCGGCATCCCGGTGGGCAGGTCGGCCGCGGCCAGCCGGTCACGCAGGTCACCGGCCGGGGCGGACCCGGCCCGCACCGCCTTGGCCGCGGCCCGCACCTCCTCGACCAGGGCCAGGAACCCCCCCTCCTGCCGGGCCAGCGTGGCGCCCAGCTGGGCCCCGCTGCGGCGGATGTCGTCGCGCCGCATCACCCGATGGTCCCACAGCCCGGGACCCCCGCTGGACGGGCCTACCGGAGGGCGTCCGGCCAGTCCCCTCGGAAGTGCTGGGCGACCGCCTCCCAGTCGT
>DATHEV010000251.1:0-4396 GCA_035318405.1 Iamia sp. | reverse complement strand
CGGCAAGCAGGAGGTCGTGGTGACGGCCGGCCCCGTCGGGGGCCCGGTCGGTGGCCCGGCCGTGCGTCGCGCCGGCCCCGGCATCGGCACCGCCATGACGCCCGCCGCCGGCACCCCTGCGGTCACCGGTCGCCGGACCCGCCTGCGCCTCGGCAAGGACCCGGTCGGGGCCGACGATCCCACCCAGGTGCAGCGCGCCCCGGGCGACCGGCCCGACGACCCCACCGAGGTGGCCCCGCCCCGCGACCCCACCACCTTCGCCCCCGCCCCCCCGCCCCCGGCCAACCGCTAGCTGGCACAGCCGTTCCGTGTGCGGACAACCACCGGACCGGTGGCTTTCCGCACACAGAACGGCGGGGTGGGTCAGCCGTCGAGGTCGATGCGGGCCAGCCAGAGGCCGGGGGCGGCCAGCTCGGCGGGCGTGGGGAGGTCGTCGGGCTCGGCCCAGAGGCGGGCCAGGCCCTCCTCGCCGGCCCGCTCGACGATGCCGTCGACGAACGACGACCCGAGGTCGACCCGGGCCGGGGTGAGGTTGAGGCCGAAGAGGCGCTCGACGTAGCGGTCGGCCGCGCTGGTCTCGACCCGGCGCCGGCGGACCGCCTCGGTGACCTGGGCGTAGCTTCCGACGAGGCCGCCGCCGACCCGGTCCATGATGTGGTCGACCCAGCCCACGATGGCGGCGACGAGGGCGTCGAGCTGGGGGCGCACGTGCTCCTGGGCCGGCGACGACGCCGCCCCCATCAGCACCTCGGGGTCGGTGAAGAGCCGCTGCACCGCCTCCATGCCCGTCGGATCGGCCGGGTCCACGTCGGCCAAGGCCCGCTCGAACCCGCCCGGGTCGGGCCGGAAGCCGGCCACGAAGCGCTCGATGAGCTCGGTCAGGCGGGCCCGGACGTGGGGCACGCCCAGCACGGCGTGGTGGGCCACCTCGTGGAGGCACACCCACAGCCGGACGTCGTCGACCCCGAGGCTCCACTCGTCGGCGAAGGCGTCGATGGCCGACACCAGCACCATGACCTCGTCGCCCGGCGGGCGGGGGACCGGCAGGTCGTACTGGCCGAACGAACGGGTGGCCAGGTGCCCGACCATCGACCCGGCGGCCATGCCCAGGGTCATGGGCTGGAGCATCCCCATCAGCTGGCCCAGCCAGGCGGTGGCGGCGTCCTCGTCGAGCGGGTCGAGCTCGGTCGGGTCGGCGACGGCCGGCGTGCTGCCCGGAGCACCCGGACCGCCTGTCCCCGGGGCGTCGGTGCCGGAGGAGCCCAGGCTGTGGGCCAGCGACTCGAACAGCGACCGGTGGTCGTCGAGCGTGCGGCTCACCCACTGGGTGCGGGTCACCGGGGTGATGGTGATGCCGGCGCCGTAGTGGGACGCGTCGAGCCCGCTGGCGTTGGCGATCTGGAGCTCGGCCACCCGGGCCAGCTGCTCGAGCTGGATGCGGGCCAGCGGATCGACGTTGGGCTCGGGCTGGCCGTCGGTGGCGATGCTGTGGGCGATCTGGCGGGCCGCGTCCCAGGCGATGGGGCCCTGGCGGCCGATCATGCGGGCCAGGTCGCCGAAGAAGGGCATTCCCCCGAAGGGGTCCGGAGAACTCATCGTTGCCCGGCCAGGTGAAGGCGGGCGACCCGACGTGCTTGGGCGGCCGGGCAACGACGAGCGCCGTCGGCGTCGGCACCACTCGCTGCGCTCGCGGCGCCGCCGGGGAGACATCTGTGCCGTCTGATTCGGTCGCTGTGCTCCCTCATGACCGGAGCGGCCGGGGGGCACGGGGGGAGCTGCGATGTGGCGGGGCCGGGCGCACGACGGCATCGTATGCGGATGGCACCCGATCCCCTCCGCGGCCCCTCCTCGCCCGAGGGCAAGGGCCTCATCGCCGTCACGGGGGCCGAGGGAGCGCTCGGTCGCGCCGTCGTCGACGCCCTGCGCGCCGTCGGGGATCGCCCCGTGCTGGCCCTCGTCGACCCGGCCGCGAGCGACGACGGGGCGCCGGCCGACGCCACCGTCGTCGACCTGCTCACCGCCGACCTCAAGCCCCTCCTCGACGGCACGTCCGTGCTGGTCCACCTGGCCTCGGTCTTCGGCGCCAGCCTCGACGAGGACCCTGCCGTCGAGGCGGCCGAGGACGTCGTCGCTGCCCAGCGTCTCCTCGACGCCGTCGGCTCGGTCGGCGTCGAGCACGTCGTGCTGCTCTCGTCGGCGGCCGTCTACGGCGCCTGGGCCAACAACGCCATGCCCCTCACCGAGGACGCCACCCTGCGCCCCTGCCCCGACCTGGCCTACGCCGTGCAGCGGGCCGAGATCGAGCGGCGCCTGGCCGAGTGGCGCCACGACCACCCGTCGGCCACCGCCACCGTGCTGCGCCCGGCGCCGGTCGTGGGCGACGACGGCCCCGACGGCTGGCTGGCCCGGGCCCTGCACACCACGCGGCGGGTGGCCGACGTCGACGGCGACCCGCCCTCGCAGTTCGTCCACGTCGAGGATCTCGCCGCCGCCGTCGTGCTGGCGGCCACGGCCCGTCTCGACGGGGCCCGCAACGTGGCCCCCGACGGCTGGCTCCGTGGCGCCGAGTACACCGCCCTCGACGCCGGCACGCCCAAGGTCCGCCTGCCCCGGAGGCTGGGCGACCGCGTCGCCCGGCTGCGGTGGCGGCTGCGTCTCGCGCCCACCCCGCCCGGGCTGGTGCCCTACGCCCGCCACCCGTGGGTCGTGGCCAACGATCGGCTGCGGGCCGACGGCTGGGAGCCGCAGCACTCCAACGAGGAGGCCTTCGTCGACGGCACGCCCGCCACCGCCCTGGCCACGCTCAGCCCCCGCCGCCGCCAGGAGCTGGCCCTCGGCATCACCGGGGGCGCCCTCGCCGCCGGCGTCGGTGCCGCCGTGTGGGCCACCGTGAGGCGCGCCCGCAAGTAGCGATAGCCCGGTTCTGTCAATCCCCGTGGACCTCAGCGGTGCATGAGGATTGACAGAAGCGGAGGCGCCCCTCAGTCCTCGGGGGTGGCGGTGAGGACGGCCTGGACGAGGGTGGTCTCGTCGCCCCGGTTGACCTCGAGCACGACGGGCTGGCCCGGCCGGGTGAGGGTCAGGGCGCCCTTGACGTCGTACAGCGACCGGACCCGCTGGTCGTCGACCGAGAGGACGATGTCGCCGGGGGTCAGGCCGACCAGCTCGGCCGGGGACCCGGGCATCACCCCGCTGACGGCGAAGCCGGCGGGAACGGCACCGGCGGTGGCGGCGGGCTCGCCGGTGATGCCGAGCCAGCCCCGGTCGACCCGGCCCAGGCGCCGGAGGTCGTCGGCGACCCGCAGAGCGACCTCGGCGGGGACGGCCCAGCCGGCATCGGTCCGGTGGGCCAGGGCCACGCAGATCCCCCGCAGGTTTCCGTCGCCGTCGACCAGCGCCCCGCCGTCGGCGTCCTCGGGCACGGCGTGGTCGGTCTCGATCAGCCCGACGAGGACGCCATCACCGGCGGTGACGTGGGTGCTGGTGGCGTTGACCGTGGCGTCGACCACGGTCGGGGCGCCGCCGCCGGGCCGGGCGCTGACGGCGATGGCCTGGTCGCCGGGCCGGGGCGGGGTCATGTCGAGCGTCGCCGCCGGGTAGCCGGTGCCGGCCACGGTGATGGCGGCCAGGCCGGTCATGTCGTCGACCCCCTCGAGGACGCCCTCGACCTGGCGCCCGGACGGCCAGGTCACGATGACGGTCGACGCTCCCGTGACCAGCTGCTCGCTGGTGAGGATCAGCCCGTCGGAGCGGGCGACGACGCCGGAGCCCCGGCGGGTCTGGAGGCCGACGGTGGCGGTGACCTCGACCACGGCCGGGGCCACGCCGGTGGCGATGGCGGTGGCCGAGATGACGGCGGTGGTGGGGGGCGCGGTGGGGCCGGCGACCTCGCGCTCGACCACCGGGGCGGTGAAGGCGCCGAGCGCGGCCAGCGAGACGACGGTGGCGGCCGCCCCGGCCAGGCCGGAGAGGAGGCCGATGGTGACGAGGACCCGGCGGCGCCGCGAGTCGGCCCCGGGGGCCAGGTCGGGCTCGGCCGAGGCCGCCGCCGCGGCCGCGGCGGCGGCACGGGCCACCTCGGACGGGTGGCGCCAGAGCCGGTCCTCCGGTGGCAGCGGCCCCGGGACCGCCCCGTCGTCGTCCGTCATCGGTGCCTCACCGGCTCGTCGGTCCCATCCAGCGGCGTGGCGGCACCCCGGCACCGATGACGGATGTACCGGACACAGCTGTGCTTGTTGGTTCGCTCGCTGCGCTCGCTCATCGGCGCCCCAACGGGTCGGAGGAGCCGTTCGGCCGGGGTGCGGTGCCGGGGTGCCGATGAGCGTCGACGGCTTCGCCGTCGGGGAGACGGCTGTGCTTGCTGGTTCGCTCGCTGCGCTCGCTCATCGGCGCCCCA
>DATHEV010000250.1:0-2212 GCA_035318405.1 Iamia sp. | reverse complement strand
GGCCGGTGCAGGAGGGCAGATCATCTGGTCCGTCCCCGGCGAGACGGCGTGCTACCGCTGCTCCGCCGCCGGCCGCTACACGGCTGCGGCGATGGGCGAGGACATCGACCTGGCGGGCGAGCCGGGCCTCCTGCCCGATGTCCAGGTGGTCGACATGTACGCCCTCAACCTCATCGTGGGCCTGCTCGAGCGCGGCTCCCCGACCCCCAAGGGGCGGCTGATCGACGAGCTGGGCGACCGCACCGAGATCGTCGTCACCGCCGACCCGTCCTACATCCACGGACGGGCGCTCTGGGATGCGCTCACCGCCGACCTGCCGCCGGCGGACGACCGGGCCGGCTCGCTGGCCACGTACCTGGGGATGTTCCCCGTGTTCACCCTGCCGAACGTCGCCGACCCGACGTGCCCCGACTGTCGGCTCCACAACCCGATCGGAGGACCATGACGGTGCGCGGCATCCACCACCCGTCCTCGGCCCTTCGCACCATGCGCGTCCGCAACCCGAACGCCATGGCGGCGATGGAGGGCGACAAGGAGTGCTTCCTCGAGGACGTCCAGGTCGACGGCCGATGGTTCCGGCTGGAGTACCAGTGCCACCCCGACGGGAGCAACGCCCTCGCCTTCTGCCGGCACAACCCGTGGGGGCCCGACAGCCTGTCGATCCTCGACTCCCACCTCATGGGTGACGGCTCGATCTGCACCTCCGCCCGGGCCCACGCCGGCGGGGACGACCTCGCCTTCACCATCGACCGAGCCCGGTTCTGGTGCGTGGGCTACGCCTTCCTCCGCCAACACGGCATCGCCGAGACCCGGCGCGTCCTCGGCCCCGATTGGTAGGCCGCCGGTGTTGTCGTGGTTGGTCCCGGCCCGTACGCTCGACGGTGGCCCCCAGACCTCCGTGGTGTGTGGGGCGTTCTCCAGAGCACTGACGAGGGACACCTCGTCCTCTCTTGAGGGACGCCCCACATGACCACACCCGGCCAGAACCCCTTCGGCGACTTCTACGAGCGCCAGGTCGCCAAGGCGATCCTCATCGACCCGACGGCGCGCTCCGATCTCACGGTGGCCCGTGAGTTCGTCTGCAAGCTCCTGGGGTGCAGCTTGGGCGAGGTCGAGATGCTCGACGAGGGCATCACCGTCCTGGCCGAAGCCGGCGTGCGGGTGTACGACAGGGCGATGGCCGAGGCCGAGAAGGACGGCAAGGCCCACCGCCGGGCGCACCCGAAGCGCGAGCGGAGCAGTCTCGAGACGGCCATGATCCGGGACGGCCTCAGCCCGCGGCTGCTGCTCAACGGCGCTCAGCGCCTCGCCGTCCGCTACGCACCTCGGTTCCGCTTCCTCGTGAACGAGCTGCTCGACCCACCCGATGATCCGTGATCGACGGTTGGGAGGGTCGCCCTTCTCAGCCGGCGAACTGGGCTGGGGCGACCACGGGGGTGGCCGGCGGGGCCACCACCGGTGGGGGCGGCGGGGCCACGGCCCGGACGACGACCTGGACGTCGACGTAGCCGAAGCAGATCTCGTCGGGGAAGGCCCGGACCTCACGGCGGCCCAGGGCCCGCTCGGCGGCGGTGGCCGCCTCACCCTCGACGATGAAGCTGCTCTGGTCGAAGCAGACGCGGACGTCGAAGCCGTAGGTGCCGGCGGTGGTGGCCGCGCCCGTCCACTCGTCGTCGACGTAGGTCAGGCCGGGGGGCAGGGTGCCGTTGGCGACGGGCGTGTCGTAGCCCTCGGGCGCGGCGCGCAGGGCCCGGAGCCGGGAGAAGTCCGCCGAGACCTCCCCGGGATCGCTGGCCGTGGTCGCGATCACCTCGATGGTGGTGGAGGGCTCGCCGCCGGGCTCCTCCTCGACGTCCTCGAAGAAGCCGATGGGCACGGGCCGCTCGCCCACGTCGATGGTCTGGCGGTCGGTGCCGCCGGGCGGCGTGCCGAGGTCGTCGTGACAGCTGGCGACGAGCTCGATCTCGTCGGAGACCTCGACGGTGGAGAAGTCGTCGGGATCGGCGACGTAGCCCAGCCCCGGCTCGACGGTGATGGTGAGGTCGCCGCTCTCGAAGTCGTCGATCTCGAAGGAGACCTCGCCCCAGGCCTCGTCCTCGGCGATGGGGATCTCGGTGGGCGGATCGACCAGGTCGTCGGCCAGGCTGCCGCTGAACGTGATGCCGACGACGGTCTCGGGATCGATGACCTCCTCGAACTCGGCGAAGACGAT
>DATHEV010000249.1:0-2623 GCA_035318405.1 Iamia sp. | reverse complement strand
CTGTCGATCGAGACGGCCCTGTCGCCCCGGGTCCTGCCGGCCAAGCGCTCGGTGGTGAAGGACCTGGGCGACGGCGTCTACCAGGTGACCCTGCGCTACGGCTTCATGGAGGACCCCGACGTCATCGAGGGCCTCAGCCAGGGCGCGGTGTCGAAGCTCTCGATCGACACGTCGACCTCCGCCTTCATCCTCGGGGCCGAGGCGGTCACGGCCAAGCCGGGCTCGGGCATGGCGACCTGGCGGGAGCACCTGTTCGTCTTCCTCACCCGCAACGCCACACCGGCGGCGGCCTACTTCAACCTGCCCGCCGACCGGACCATCACCATCTCCCGCTCCGTCGAGGTCTGATCATGGACGTGTCCGCCCTCCTGCTCGAGTCGTACGGCCGCATCCCGCCGCTGGTGCACGACGTGGTCGACGGCCTGTCTCCCGCCGACCTGGCCCGTCCGCCGGTGGCCGAGGCCAACACCATCGGGTGGCTCACCTGGCACCTCACCCGGGTGCAGGACCACCACCTGGCCGAGCTGCTCGACCAGCAGCAGGTGTGGGTCAGCTCCGACTGGCCGGCGCAGTTCGGGCTCGAGCCCGACGCCGACGACACCGGCTACGGGCACACGCCCGACGACGTGGCCGACGTGCGGCCCGACGGCCCCGCCGCCGTCACCGGCTACCACGACGCCGTCTGGGCCCGGACCCGCGCCTACCTGGGCGGCCTGGTGGCGGCCGATCTCGACGTGGTCGTCGACGAGCGGTGGGACCCGCCCGTCACCCTCGGGGTCCGGCTCGTCAGCGTGGTCGACGACTGCGCCCAGCACGTCGGCCAGGCCGCCTACGCCCGCGGCCTCCTCGACCTCTAGGCCCGTGCGGACCACGAGGTGCCAGGCACCTCGTGGTCCGCTCCGGTCCTACGCTGCGGCCCGTGGACGACGGTGAGCGGATCAGGGGGCTGCTGGCCACCTACGGCGAGCGCATGGACGCCGGCGACTTCGACGGCGTGGGCGCCCTCTTCGCCGACGGATGCCTGGCCGACGAGCACGGTACCGAGCTGGCCCGCGGCGCCGAGGCCGTGGCCCGCTTCTACCGCTCGATCACGATGCTCCACGACGGCTCGCCCCGGACCAAGCACCTGGTGCTCGGCACCTGGCTGGCCCCGGCCGAGGCCGACGGCGTCGTGACCGCCAAGTCGTCGTACCTCGTCCTCCAGGGCGTCGAGCCGGGGGCCCTCGTCCCCATGATCACCGGCCGCTACGTCGACCGGGTGGCCCCCGCCGCCGACGGCGCCTGGACCTTCGTCGAGCGCCGCTTCCACGTCGACCTCACCGGCGACCTGTCCCGCCACCTCACCTTCGACCTCCGCTAGGAGACGCCGGCGAGGGGTTGGGGCTCGTGACGCTCGGCGTGGCGCTGGTAGGCCCAGCCGGGGCCGCGGAGGACGAAGCCGAGGCGGTCGGACCAGGTGTCGGAGTGGGCCACGTCGCGGAGGATGTCGAGGTGCTCGTGGGTGGCGATCACGGCCGGGTTGTAGGTCTCGATGTTCTTGGTGAGGCCGTAGATGACGGGATCCTGCTCGTCCTCCCGCTGGAACGTGCCGAACAGCCGGTCCCAGACGATCAGGATGCTGCCGTGGTTGCGGTCGAGGTACTTCTGGTTGCTCCCGTGGTGCACCCGGTGGTGCGACGCGGTGTTGAACCAGTCCTCGAACCAGCCCAGCTTCGGCACCGTCTCGGTGTGGATCCAGAACTGGTAGATCAGGTTCACGCCGCGGGCCATCTCGACGAGGGCGGGGCGGATGCCGAGGGCGCTCAGGATGCCCATGGGGACGAAGATCCCGAACGAGTCGGCCACCGGCTGCCGGAGGGCGGTCGAGAGGTTGTAGTGCTCGCTCGAGTGGTGGACGACGTGGATCGCCCAGAGGAACCGACTCTCGTGCATCAGCCGGTGGTTCCAGTAGTAGATGAAGTCCCAGCCGGCGATGGCGGCCGCGGCGGCGATGGCGCCGTCGCCCAGATCCCGCTTGTGGCCGGTGCGCCGCCACACCGCCTCGATGCCGGTGCGGGCGGCCCACGTCGTGGCCCCAGCGGTGATGCCGGCGGCGACGGCCGTGGCACCCGCCGAGGACGAGACCTTGCGGGCCAGCTCGGCGATCTTGCGCCGCCGCTCCGACCGGTTCCCCGCGTTCTGTCCATCCCCGTGCACCGTGGAGGTGCCTGAGGGTTGACAGAACGGGTCGGGCACCACGCCGGCCTCGGTGATCTCGTCCC
This sequence comes from Iamia sp., assembly GCA_035318405.1. GTDB lineage: Bacteria > Actinomycetota > Acidimicrobiia > Acidimicrobiales > Iamiaceae > Iamia. The sequence goes on along the minus strand of DATHEV010000249.1, from coordinate 362 downwards.
GCCGGGCGATCAGGTCGGCGATGGTCGTGGCCGCGGCGGCCCCGATGGCCGTACCGACCAGGGCCTTGCCCCAGCGGCCCTTGCCCGGCGTGGCCGGCGCCAGGACCCGCGACAGGGCCATCGGCACCACCAGGCTGCCCACGCCCATCGACAGGCTGGCGAGGGTGTCCTTCTTCTCGTAGTCGCCGGCCGAGCGCGGCCGACCCTGCTCGGCAGTGCGCTTCAGCCAGAGGTGCTCGGCGCCCATGCTCCCGAAGTAGAACGGGATGGCGGCGACGGTGAGGTCGACCATCGGCCCATTCTGGTCGCTGTCTGCCTCAGGTGACGAAGAAGCGCACGGCCACGATCACGCCGAGGACGAT
>DATHEV010000248.1:0-5029 GCA_035318405.1 Iamia sp. | reverse complement strand
GCCCGCACGCCGCGGTGGTCGCCGTAGAGGAGGCCGGGACCGGCCGCGGTGCCGTCGGCGTGCACGACGCCGAGCGACGGCACCATGGCCGACACCGCGACCCCGGCGACCGGCCGCCCGCGGGCGACGGCGTCGAGGGCGCCGAGCACGTTGGCCCGCCAGGCGTGGTCGACGTCGTGCTCGAAGGCACCCGGCACCGGGGTCCGCACGTCGTGGGGGAGGCGGGCCCGGGCCAGCACCGTCCCGTCGGCGTCGGCGGCCACCGCCTTCACCGACGTGGTGCCGATGTCGATCCCGACGGTGACGTCCCCCGAACCCGACACATCCCCCGAAACTGACACGACTGTCAGACTAGGGTCCCAGACGATGAGGGCCCTCGTCTACGGCACCACGCCCGAGCCGTGGACGCCCCCCGCCGATGCCACCCGGCTGGCCCAGAACCTGGCGTCGACCCCCTGCGCCCTGCGCGAGATGCCCGACGCCACGCCGCTGCGACCGGACTGGGTGGTGGTGCGGCCCACGCTCACCGGCATCTGCGGCTCGGACGCCAAGCAGGTGCTCCTCGACTTCGAGGGCGACACCGACAGCGCCCTCAGCGGCCTCTGCTCGTTCCCGCAGGTCCTGGGGCACGAGGTCGTCGGCCGGGTGGAGGCCCTCGGGCCGGAGGCCGAGGGGGTCGAGGTCGGCCAGCGGGTGGTGCTCAACCCGTGGCTGACGTGCGTGACCCGTGGCGTCGAGCCGATCTGCCCGGCCTGTGTCGCCGGCGACCTCAGCCTGTGCTGGAGCTTCACCACCGGCCCCATCAGCACAGGCCTCCACACCGGGGTGTCCCGCGATGCGACGGGCGGCTTCGCCGACCTGATGCCGGCCCATCCCACCATGCTGTTCGCCGTCCCCGACGCCCTGACCGACGAGCAGGCGGTCCTGGCCGACCCCTTTGCAGTGTCGCTCCACAGCGTCACCCGCCACCCGCCGCCGCCGGGCGGCCGGGCGCTCGTCTGGGGCGCGGGTGCCCTCGGGTGCGGCGCGGTGGCGATCCTGCGGGCCCTGCACCCCGACGTCGAGGTCGGCGTGGTGGCCCGCTTCGACGCCCAGGCCGCCCTGGCCGAGCGGCTCGGGGCCCACGCCGTGTTCCGCCTCGGGTCGCAGGAGGAGATGGTCGAGCGGCTGGCGACGTGGTCCGGCGGGACGCTGATCCCCACCATGGACGGGCTCGACGGCCTGCCCATGTGCCACCCCGGCGGCATCGACGTCGCCTACGACACCGTGGGCCGGCCCGAGACCTTCGAGGTCGAGGTCCGGGTGCTGCGGGCCCGAGGCACCCTCGTGAAGAGCGGCGTCCACCCGCCGGGGCGGTGGGAGTGGAGCCCGCTGTACTTCAAGGAGATCAGCTGGGTCGGGTCCAACGCCTTCGGGATCGAGGAGGTCGAGGGGGCGCGCCGGCACGGCATCGACCACTACCTCGACCTGGTCGGCTCCGGGCGCATCGACATGGACGGGATGCTCACCCACACCTTCGGCCTCACCGAGTGGCGGGAGGCGTTCCTCGCCCTGGCCGACCAGGAGCGCAGCGGCGCCATCAAGGTCGCCATCGACCCCACCCGCTGAGCGTCATCCGTGCTCGAACATCTCGGCCACGACGTGCTGGCCGGCGTCGGCCGCCGGGCCCTGCCACCGCACCGTGCCGTGGTCGAGGAGCACGACGCGGTCGCACAGCTCGAGGGCCCGGGCGATGTGCTGCTCGACGATGAGGAGCGAGGTGCCCTGCTCGCGGAGCCGGCCCAGGTGGGCGTAGATCTCGTCGACGATGATCGGCGCCAGCCCGAGCGAGAGCTCGTCGGCGATCAGCAGGCGCGGCGCCTCGACCAGCACCCGGGCCATCGACAGCATCCGCTGCTCGCCGCCCGAGAGCGTCCCGGCCAGCTGGCGCCGTCGGGAGGCGAGGGCCGGGAACCGCTCGAAGGCCTCGTCGAGCGCGGCGGGCACCGCCGCCCGACCCTTCGACCGGCGGAACGAGAGGCGCAGGTTCTCCTCCACCGTCAAGGTGGCGAACACCGAGCGGCCCTCGGGCGCGTGGGCCACGCCGGCGAGGGCGAAGCGGAAGGGTGGCTCCCCGCCGAGGTCCTCGCCGTCGACGAGCACCGAGCCGCCCTCGGGGGCGATCAGCCCGCTGGCGACGCGGGCGACGGTGGTCTTGCCCACGCCGTTGGCGCCCAGCAGGGCGACCGCCTCGCCCGGCCCGACCTCGAGCGACACCCCGAACAGGGCGTGGAACGTCCCGTAGCCGGCCACCACGTCGCGGAGCTCGAGAACCGGGGTCATGCCGTCTCCACGTCGCCGCCGAGGTAGGCCTCGCGCACCGCCGCGCTGTCGAGGACCTCGGCGGTGGGGCCCTCGGCGATGAGCCGGCCGAAGTCGAGCACGTACACCCGCTCGGTGAAGGTGGCGACCAGCTCGACGTCGTGCTCGACCAGCAGGATGGCGAAGCCCTGCTCGGCCTGCACCGTGCGCAGCGTCGCGGCCAGGTGGGCGGTCTCCTGGCGGTCGAGCCCCGATGACGGCTCGTCGAGGAGGAGGACCCGGGGCCGGGTCATCAGCGCCCGTCCCACCTCGACGAGGCGGCCCTGGCCCAGGCTGAGCTGCTCGATCGGCTCGTCGGCCAGGTCGCCCAGGCCGAGCAGGTCGAGCACCTCGTCGCACGCGGCCAGCTCGTCGGGGCGGGCCCGGCCCAGGCCGACGAGATCGCGCCACAGGCGGCCGTCGCCCCGCCGGGTGCGCTCGGCGATGAGGAGGTGCTCGCGGACCGTCGACTCCGGGAACAGCTCGATGCGCTGGAAGGTGCGACCGATACCTCGCCGGGCCCGCTGGTGGACGGCGAGGTCGCCGATGTCCTCGCCCCCGAGGCACACCGTGCCCCGCTGGGGCTTGAGCAGGCCGAGGATGCAGTTGAACAGGGTGGTCTTGCCGGCCCCGTTGGGACCGATGAGGCCCACCCGCTCGCCCTCGCGCACCTCGAGGGTCACCCCGTCGAGGGCCATGATCCCGGAGAACGAGCGGGTGATCTCCCGCGCTTCGAGCACCTCCGTCATGCCACCGGCTCCTCGGTGCGAGCGGGGGCGGCGGGTTCGTCGACGGGCGGGCCCGATCGGGTCCGGGCGAGGAGGCGCTCGGTGCGGGCGTGGGCCTTGCGCTTGCCGTGCTCGACGAGGCCCTCCGGGTGGCGGGCGAACTGGATGGCGGCCAGGCCGAACAGGACGAAGCGCCACTTGGGCGAGAGGGGGAACACGTCGGGGATGCGCTCCTCGCTGCGGAGGATCCACCCGATGAGGGCGCCCTTGAACACGATGGCGTCGAACAGGGCGTAGGAGGCCCCGGCGAAGGCGGCGCCCTCGACGGTGCGCGTCCCCAGCGAGACCACCAGCACCAGCCAGAACAGGGCGGCGAAGGGGGCGAAGTTGCCGGCGTAGTTCACGTTCTCCTGGTGCAGGCTCAGCATCGCCCCGCCGAGGCCGGCGATGAAGCCGGACACGGCGAAGGCGGTCACCCGGGCGCGCGCCGGGGAGATCCCGATCGACTGGGAGGCCACCTCGCTGCCGCGCAGCGACCGGAGGGTGCGCCCCACCGTGCCCTCGCGGATCTGGATCACGGCCGCGGCGGTGACGACGAAGACGACGAGGGCGAGCACGAGGAACTTCTTGTCGTCGGCCAGGTCCCAGGGCCCGATCACGGGCCGGGGGACGCGCGTGCCCTGGAGGAGCGACGTGCCACCGCCCCCGACGAACGGGAGCCGGACGACGACGGCGTCGAAGAAGGCGGCGAAGGCCAGCGTGGCGATGGCCACCCACACCCCGCCGAGGCGCAGCACCGGCAGCGACAGCAGCGCCCCCACCGCCGCCGCGATCAGGGCCCCGATGAGCGCACCGGCCAGGACGGGCAGGTCGAAGCGGTCGACCAGCTGGAAGACGGTGAACCCCCCGATGGCGGCGAAGGTCCCCTGGCAGAGGGAGATCTGGCCGGCGAACCCGGTGATCACCGTGATCGACAGGAGGATGGTGGCCAGGATCACGGCCTGGGTGATCAGGAACAGCCACGAGGCGTCGGCCCCCGTGAACACGACGAACCCGGTGATGCCGAAGAAGGCGAGGGCGAAGACCCGGGTCGCGCGGGTGAGCCTCGGGCTCCGCGTCAGGGCGGCCAGCGACGGCGGGGGAGGGTCGACGCCCGAGAGGGGATCGGACTGCTGCTGGGTCCTCCGGACCGCGGGCCACAGGGTGAGGACCCCGAAGAGCACCAGGAAGGGCATGGCCGGGGTGACGTTCTCCTCGATCTGCTGGAGCCAGGTCACGTCGTCGGCGATGCGGGGGAGGAAGGTGTCGACGATGGCGATGGCGATGCCGAGCCCCAGCCCGCCGAGCAGGGCGCGGGGCAGGCTGACCAGCCGGCCGAGGGCGGCGGCGGCCACCGCCACGACGATCAGGTTGAAGAAGTCGGGTGCGGCCAAGGTGTTGAAGCGCGGGGCGATCAGGACACCGGCGAGGCCGGCGAAGAAGCTCGACAGGGCCCAGCTGAAGGCCGAGACGCGGTCGGCCCGGATGCCGCTCAGCTCGGTCATGCGCGGGCTCTCCACCACGGCCCGCATCCGCAGGCCGATGGCGGTGTACCGGAACAGGGCGGCCAGGGCGGCCGTGAGGGCCACGGCGACGGCCATCGCGACCAGCTCGTTGCGGCTGAAGGCGTAGACGCCGAAGGGGTCGTAGAACACCGAGGCCCCGTCGGGCACGATGCCCTGCGGGGTGCGCCCGGCGACGGGCTCGAAGCCCACGATGAGCTCGAAGAGGCTCGGCAGGGCCACGGTGAGCCCGATGGCCACGACCAGCTTGCTCACCGCGGACTTGGTGCGGAGGTGGCGGAAGATCAGCCGCTCGAGGATCAGGCCGATGAGCGGCGCGACCACCACCACGGCCACGAGGAGGGCGGGCAGGATCGACCACCCCCACTCCTGGCGGGCGTGGAAGTAGAGGGCGGCCGA
>DATHEV010000247.1:0-4374 GCA_035318405.1 Iamia sp. | reverse complement strand
GACGGCCGACAAGATGAAGGACGCCATCCGCTCGCACCCGGAGCTGCGGATCATGGGCCAGCCCACGTTCTGCTTCAGCTTCACCAGCGACGAGTTCGACATCTACCACGTCAACGACTTCATGCGCCGCAAGGGCTGGCGCTTCAACGGCCAGCAGTACCCGAACGCCATCCACATGGCCGTCACCCGCCCCCAGACCCAGGCCGGCGTGACCGAGCGGTTCGAGGCCGACCTGGCCGAGGCCGTCGTCTACGCCGTCGAGCACAAGGACGAGACCCCGGCCAGCGCCGCCATCTACGGCGGCATCGCCGGCGGCCTCGACGACGAGGCCGACGAGTTCATCCGCATGGTCATGGCCGACATGATGGACCGCCACCAGAGCGTCCCCACCAAGGACTGACCCCGTTCTGTCAACCCTGGTGCACCGCCACGGTGCATGAGGACGGACAGAACGCTTCTCGGATGAGGGGCCGGGCGGTGGGGCTTCTACGATGAGCCGGCTGTCAGACGGAGGAGCACTCGTGGACGTCCGCATCGGAGTCACCTACACCGCCAAGGAGCTCGAGATCGAGCTGCCCGAGGGGGCTGACGCCGACGAGGTGAAGGCCGCCGTCGAGAAGGCGCTGGCGAGCGGCGGCGTGCTCTGGCTGGTCGACAAGAAGGGTCGCCAGGTGGGTGTCCCGGCCGAGAAGGTGGCCTACGTCGACCTGGGCTCCCCCAGCGACTCGCGACGGATCGGGTTCGCCGGCTAGCCCCGAGCCCTCCGGCTCCGAACCCACCCCATGGCCCTCGACCTGCTCGACCGGCGCCTGCTGTTCGTCACCGGCAAGGGGGGCGTGGGCAAGTCGACCGTCACCGCCGGGCTGGCCCTCCTCGCCGCCGAGCGGGGCAAGCGCACGCTCGTCTGCGAGGTCGACGCCAAGGGCGGCCTGGCCGGCTTCTTCGAGGCGTCGGCCACCGGCTTCGACCCCACCGAGGTCCAGCCGAACCTGTTCGCCATGACGATGGACACCGAGGCGTCGCTCAAGGAGTACCTGAGCCTCCAGCTCAAGCTCCCGCTCGTCGCCCGCATCGGCCCGCTGGCCCGGACCTTCGACTTCGTGGCCAACGCCGCCCCCGGCGTGAAGGAGATCCTCACCGTCGGGAAGCTGGCGTGGGAGGTCGTCGAGGAGCACTACGACATCGTCGTGGTCGACTCGGTGGCGAGCGGCCACATCGTCGGCCAGCTGGCCGCGCCCAAGGGGATCAACGAGCTGGTGTCGGTCGGCCTGGTCCGCAACCAGACGTCGTGGATGCTCGACGTGCTGGAGGACCCGGCCAAGACGGGCGTGGTCATCGTGGCCGCCCCCGAGGAGATGCCGGTCAACGAGACGATCGAGCTGTCGGGCCGGCTGCGGGCGGAGACCGACGTCGACCTGGCCGCGGTCATCGTCAACCGGGTCCTGCCCGAGCTGTTCGGCCGGGGCGAGGAGGAGCTGTTCGACGCCCTCCGCACGCCCGCGCGGCTGGCCGCCCTGAGCGCGGCGGTCGACGGCGACGTGGGCCCGATCTTCGACGCCGCCGAGCTGGCCGTGACCCTCCGCCGCACCCGGGCCGGCCACCTCGCCACCCTGCGCAAGGGCCTGGAGGGAACGGACCTGCTCTACCTGCCGGAGGTGTTCGCCCGCTCGACCGGCCTGCGCTTCACCCGCCAGGTGGCCGAGGCCCTCGACGAGGAGCTGGTGTGAGCAGGTCGGCGTCGGCGAAGCCGACACGCTCAGGGCGGCGGGTGGGGTCGGAGGACGTGGCCGCCGCGAAGGTCAGCACCAAGAAGACCGACGACGACGAGATCCGCACCCTCCAGCAGCTGCTCAGCTCGAAGGAGATCGTCATCTCGTGCGGGTCCGGCGGGGTGGGCAAGACCACCACCGCCGCCGCCCTCGGAGCCATGGCCGCCGCCCACCTCGGCGGCAAGGTCCTGGTCCTCACCGTCGATCCGGCCCGGCGGCTGGCCAACGCCCTCGGCCTCGAGCGGTTCGGCAACACCGAGACCCGTGTCCCCGCCAGTGCCTTTGCCGCGGCCGGCGTCGAGCCTCGGGGCGAGCTGTGGGCGGCCATGCTCGACACCAAGCAGTCCTGGGACGACCTCATCGAGCGCCACGCGCCCACCCCGAAGGTGCGGGAGGCGATCCTCGGCAACTCGATCTACGCCAACATCTCGGGGCGCTTCGTCCAGAGCCACGACTACATCGCCATGGAGCGGCTCTACGAGATCCACACGTCCGGCCGCTACGACCTGATCGTCGTCGACACCCCGCCCACCCGGAACGCCATCGACTTCCTCGACGCCCCCGAGCGCATGGGCGAGTTCTTCTCCAGCCGCCTGCTGCGCTGGCTCACCGCCCCGGCCAAGAACCGAGTCCTGTCGATGGCGTCCAAGCCCTTCTACAAGGTGGCCGACGGCATCCTGGGCTCGCAGTTCCTGGAGGACATCGCCGAGTTCTTCAGCCTCTTCCAGACGATGGCGCCGGGCTTCGTCGAGCGGGCCGAGGCCGTCACCCGCACCCTGTCGGACCGCCGGACCACCTTCATCGTGGTGTCGACGCTCGAGGCCGCACCGGTCAAGGAGGCCGAGTTCTTCATCGAGGAGCTCGAGAACCGCAAGCTCCACCTCGGCGCCGTGGTGCTCAACAAGGTCCTGCCCGCCTACCTGCGGCGGACGGCGACGACGGGCGTGGCCCGGCGCCTGGTGAAGGACGCCGAGGCGGCGGCGGAGCAGGTGACCGACGGGGTGGGCGAGCCCGACGACGTGGCCGCCGTCCTGCGCGAGGTGGGCGAGAGCTTCCTCAACTACCAGGTCGTCGCCAACCGCGAGCAGGAGCAGCGCGCCGAGCTGGCCCGCACCCCCGACGTGGTCGCCACCGTCCCGTACTTCGACCACGACATCGCCGACCTGGCCGGCCTCCTCCGCCTCGGCGACGCCATCTGGCGCTAGCCGGCCGAGACGGCGGAGGGTCAGACCGGGGAGGTGGTGTCGAACACCGTCGCCAGGCCGGCGAGGATCCAGCGGTCGTCCTCGGCGACGGCGCAGGGGAGCGGGGCCCGCAGGCTGAGGGCCTCGACCAGCTCCACGGCCGGGCCGTGCACCACGACGGCCCCACTCGGGATGTTGCCGCCGAGCGAGGCGACGACCTCGGTCCCCACGCTCACGACGACCCAGGTGGCGGGGGCGCTGGCCTCGACCACCAGGGTCCCCGTCCGGGCCGAGCCCTCGCACGCCGCGAAGGCGGGACCGAGGGCGGCGGCGTAGAGGAGGCAGCCGCGGATCTCGTCGTCGTCCTCGACCGGCGCCAGCCCGAGGGGCAGGACGATGTCGCGCTCGTGGACCCAGCCGTCCCACAGGGCGTGGAGGGCGAGGGCCCGGATCGGGATGTGGCCGGGTGGGGCCTCGGCGAGCGCCTCCCAGCCGTCCGAGTCCAGCCCGTCGAGGGCGGCGGCCAGGCCGTCGACGCCCTCGCGGTAGCGGTCCAGCAGGTCGGCCGGATCGACGTCGGCCATGGCGTCGACCAGCTGCGGCGGGGTGGCCACGGGGTCGAAGGTGGCGAGGAACCGGGTCGGCTCGCCGCCGCGGCCGGCCCCGACGGAGAACGTCCAGAACCGATCGACGTCGACCAGGTGCGCCACCACGTCCCGCACGGTCCAGGCGTCGCACCGGCTGGGGGTCGCCCAGCCGTCGGCGTCGAGGGCGGCCAGCCGGTCGGCCAGGCGCCGGCGCTGGCGGAGCAGCAGCTCTGCGGGATCGGGCGTCGGTCCCTCGATGCGGAGGACAGGGGGACCGTCGTACCTCGGGGTCAGCTGCACGTCATGACGGTATGGCGTAGGTGACGGTCGCGCTGGCCACGGGATCGGGTTCGTCCCCCGAGCAGATGCGGACCTCGACGACCGCCTGACGCCGGCCTCGTCGGAGCATGGCGGTGGTGGCGACGAGGTCACCGGGCTGGGGCTTGCGCAGGAAGTGGATCGAGAGGTGGCTCGTCACCGAGAGGGCGACGGGCCCGATCTCGGCCAGGGTCGCGGCCCACGCGGCCGAGTCGGCGAGGGCCATGAGCGTCGGCCCCGACACCGTCCCGCCCGGGCGGACCATCACGTGCTCCGCCGCCAGGCGGACGACGGTGCGGCCCGGCGTCACCTCCTCGACGAGGTAGCTGATCTCGCGCCCGGGGAAGGCGTCCCGGATGAAGGTCGTCAGCTCGTCGGCGGTCATGACGGGATCAGCGGGCATGAGGACAGCCTGGCACCGGCCCGGCCCTACCCTGGCCGCCGTGGCCAGCCTCGCCGAGATCGCTCGGACCCAGACCCAGCTCGGCTCGGACCAGCTGAGCCACCTCCAGCGCT
>DATHEV010000246.1:0-8415 GCA_035318405.1 Iamia sp. | reverse complement strand
AGGGATCGATGACCACGACCTGCTCGGTGAGATCGCCGGTGGGCCGCACCGACTCCACCTCGCCCACCGGGATGTTGGGCGGATAGGCGCTGCGGTCGAGGCCGCTGGTGACGACGGCGTCGCCGCGCTTGGCGGTGTCGGGCTGGATGCCCTCGTCGATCTGCACCATCCCGTCCTGGCCGGCGGCATGGGCGATGCCGACATCGCGCGCCTCGACCAGCTTGACGCCGAAGCCGGGGTAGTCGGGGTCGGTGATCACGCGGATCCGCGCCGTGCCGCCCTCGACCGACTCGACCCGGCCGACGAGCCCGGCCTCGGTCATCACGACCATCTCGCGCTTGATGCCGTCGCCCGAGCCCCGGTTGATCTCGAAGGTCGAGTCGAAGTCGGTCAGCGGACCCGAGGTGACCTTGGCGAGGAGGTGCTCGATGTCCGCCGCGATCGGCAGGTTCTCGAGCCGTTGGAGCTCGGCCAGGTCCTCCCGGTCGGCCTGGGCGGCGACCTCCAGGCCCTTCAGGGCATCGATCTGGCGTTGCAGGTCGCGGTTCTCGTCCTCGAGGTCGTCGTACTCGAAGATGCCCTTCCAGGCGTCCTCGAACGGCGAGGCGATGGCGTTGCCGATGCCCTCGAAGGGCGAGAAGACCGTGCCGAACACGCGCCGGACGCCCTGCACGGGGCCGGTGTCGCGGTAGTCGAGGGTGAGGACGGTCAGCGACGCCAGGACCAGCAGGATCAGCGTGAAGCGCGAGCGTCCGAAACGCCGGGATGCGGGCACGGAGGCGCGGCGGGGATCAGGTCTGCGGGTTCGACGAGAACAGGACGCCCTTCAGCGCCTCGAACTCCTCGAGCGACTGCCCCGAACCGATGGCCACGCAGTGGAGGGGGTTGTCGGCGATGACGATGGGCATCCCGGTCTCGTGCTCGAGCCGGTGCGACAGCCCGTGGAGGAGGGCGCCACCACCGGCCAGGACGATGCCCTGCTCCATGATGTCGGCCGCCAGCTCCGGCGGGGTCTTGTCCAGGGTGACCTTCACGGCGTCGCACACGGCGGAGACGGGCTCCTCGAGGGCCTCGCGGATCTCCTCGGTGCTGGTCACGATCGTCTTGGGCAGGCCGGTGACGAGGTCGCGGCCCCGGATCTCGGCGTGGAGCTCCTCCTCGAGGGGCCAGGCCGACCCGAGGGCCATCTTGACCTCCTCGGCGGTGCGCTCGCCCAGGGCGAGGCTGTACTCCTTCTTGATGAACTGGATGATGGCGTCGTCCAGCTCGTCGCCGCCGACGCGCACCGACTGGCTGGCGACGATGCCGCCCAGCGAGATCACGGCCACCTCGGTGGTGCCGCCGCCGATGTCGACGATCATGTTGCCGGTGGGCTCCTGGACCGGGAGCCCGGCGCCGATGGCGGCGGCCATCGGCTCCTCGATGATGTAGGCCGGCTTGCGGGCGCCGGCGTACTCGGCGGCCTCCTGCACGGCCCGCTGCTCGACCCCCGTGATGCCCGACGGCACGCAGATCACCATGCGGGGCTTGGCGAAGCGCCGCTGGTGGACCTTGTGGATGAAGAAGCGGAGCATCTTCTCGCAGATCTCGAAGTCGGCGATGACGCCGTCCTTGAGCGGGCGGATGGCCTGGATGTGGGCCGGCGTGCGTCCGATCATGCGCTTGGCCTCGGTGCCGACGGCCAGCACCCGCCCGTCCTTGACCGAGATGGCGACGACCGACGGTTCGTTGAGGACGATGCCCCGACCGCGCACGTAGACGAGCGTGTTGGCCGTGCCGAGGTCGACAGCCATGTCGCGGCCCATGAGCGAGCTGATCGGGTTGTCGGACACAAGACCTCCGAGGCTGCGCACGGGTCCGGGCGCGAGTCGGCCCGAAGTGTAGGCGCTGTCATAGGACCGCAACAATCACCCTCTAGCCGAGACCTGACCGAAGGTGGTGGATCCTCGACGAACACCCTGGTCAGGGGGTATGTGTGACGCTGGGCGTCAGACCCCGGCGGGGAACCACAGCCCGATCTCCCGGTCGGCCGACTCGGTGCCGTCCGAGCCGTGGACCAGGTTCTCGTTGGTGGTGGTGGCGTAGTCGCCCCGGATCGAGCCCGGCTGGGCCTCGCTGACCTGGGTCTTGCCGATCAGGATGCGGCACAGCTCCCAGGTGTCGTCGTTGGGCCCCTCGACCACCATGGCGAAGACGGGCGACCGGGTGAGGAAGGCCACCAGCTCGCCGTAGAAGGGCTTCTCGGCGTGCTCGGCGTAGTGCGCCTCGGCCAGCTCGGTGCCCACGGAGCGCAGCTCGGCCGCCACCAGGCGGAGGCCCTTGCGCTCGATGCGGCTCACGATCTCGCCCACCAGCCCCCGCTCCACGGCGTCGGGCTTGGCCATCACGAAGGTGCGGGACGTCATGCCCCGGACCGTATTGGTCGATCAGTCCCCCGACCAAAGGCCGTCCACCACTCGGTGCCAGGCACCGAGTGACCGGTCGCTGTCGTACCCCCTCGTCAAGATCGGGGGATGGGTCGTCCCCACCGTCGCGGTTCCGAGACCGGCATCCACCACGTGATGAACCGTGGGGTCGATCACCAGCCGATCTTCTTCGCCGACGCCGACCGCCTCGAGCTCGGCCGGCGACTGGCGGACATCCACGACAGGTTCGAGGTCGCCACGCTCGCCTACTGCCTGATGACCAACCACGTCCACCTCGTGTTGCGGGCGCCGCCCGGCGTCCTGCCCGAGGCGATGCACCACCTCACGAGCACCTACAGCCGTCGCGTGAACGCTCGTCTGGGCCGCGACGGTCCGCTCTTCCGGGGCCGCTACCACTCCATCCCCGTCGAGAGCGAGGACTACCTGCTGTGGGTCACCCGGTACGTGCATCGGAACCCGCTCGACATCGTCGGCGTGAGGTCGCCCCGCGACCATCGCTGGTCGAGCTACCGGGCCTACCTCGGGCTGCGTCCGTCCCCGCCCTTCCTCGACCGCCAGCCGGTCATGGACCTCGTCGGCGGTCGCATCGAGGAGCTCACCGCCGTCACCGAGGCGGACGCGCCGACCCGGCTGGACACGATCAGCGACCTGGTGGGGCTGGTCCGTTGCGCACGAGCCATCGATGACCTGACGGTGGACGCCGACGATCGGCATGCGGCCACCACCGACCGGACCCTGCTCCTCCTGCTCGAGCGACGTGCCGACCCGAAGATCGCCCGGATCATCGAGGCTGCGCTCGGTCCGCGTACCCACGATGCTGCCGTGCGCGCCGGACGTCGGGCCGAGGCCCGTCGCCAGGAAGACCCCGCCCTCGCCAGGACCCTCCGGTGGGTCGAGCGGCAGCTCGCCGAGGTCCGCGCCGCCTGACGGTCACTCGGTGCCTGGCACCGAGTGGTCGATCAGTCGCCGGACCAAGAGCCGTCGGGGTGGAGGGTGAGGATCTCGGCGCCGTCGTCGGTGACGAGGAGGGTGTGCTCGAACTGGGCCGTGCGCCGGCCGTCGGTGGTGACCGCCGTCCACTGGTCGTCCCACAGCCGGTGCTGCCAGGCGCCGATGGCGATCATGGGCTCGATGGTGAAGGTCATCCCCGGCTCCATCACCACCCGGGTGTCGCGCGGCTCGTCGTAGTGGAGGATGTGGAGCCCGGTGTGGAACTCGTGGGCCACGCCGTGGCCGGTGAAGGCCCGGACCACGCCGAAGCCCTCGTCCTCGGCGTGCTCCTGGATGGCCTGGCCGATGACGCTGGTGGGCCGGCCCGGGCGGACGGCCGCGATCCCCCGCTCGAGGCACTCGCGGGTGACCCGCACCAGCCGGCGGCTGAGCTCGTCGACGGTGCCCACGCACCACGTGGCGTTGGTGTCGCCGTGGACGCCCTCGCGGAACAAGGTGACGTCGAGGTTGACGATGTCGCCGTCGCGCAGGGCCCGCCCATCGGGGATCCCGTGGCAGATGACCTCGTTGACCGACGTGCAGATCGACTTGGGGTAGGACGGCTCGCCGTAGTTCAGGGGGCTGGGATAGCCACCGGCGGCCAGGCAGGCCTCGTGGCAGATGCGGTCCAGCTCGTCGGTGGTGACGCCGACGGCGACGGCCTCGCCCACGGTGCGGAGGATCTCGGCCGCGGCGGCACCGGTGCGGCGCATGGCGGCGATGGTCTCGTCGTCCTGGACGTCGGAGACGTCGCGCCGGCTGCGCCCGCCGTCGACGGCGTAGCGGGGCAGCTCGACGCCGTCGGGCACCGGCCGCTGGGGGGTCGTCGGGGCGGGGCGCACCCGCTCGAACGACGGGGCGTGGCAGCGCTTGAACTTGCGCCCCGAGCCGCAGAAGCAGGCGTCGTTGGGCCGCATCCGGACGGGGTCGACCTCGGTGGCGGTGGCGGTGGGGCTCATGACGCGATCTCCAGGTCCTTGGCCGCGGCGCGCAGCGGGCCGACGAGCGACAGCGACCCGACGGCGACGATGAGATCGTCGTCGGTGGCGATGTCCCGCGCCCTCCGCAGGGCCTCGGCGGGGTGGTTGACGGCCTCGGCGACCAGACCCATCGACGTCGCCGCCGCGGCCAGCGCGGTCGAGGGGATGGCCCGGGGCGAAGGCGGCGTGCAGGCGACGACGATGGCGGCGTCGCCGGCGCCGAGGGCCTCGAGCATCTCGACCGGATCGCGCCCCCGCAGGAGCCCGACCACGAAGATGAGCGACCCGTGGAGCGTCATCTCGTCGCGGATGGTGGCGGCCACCGTCCGGGCCCCGTCGATGTTGTGGGCCCCGTCGATGATCACCGTCGGCTGGCGCCCGACGACCTCGAAGCGGCCGGGCAGCGAGATGGCCTCGAAGGCGGCCCGGACCACCTCGTCGCCGAGGGGGCGGCCGAAGAAGGCCTCGACCGAGGCCAGGGCGATCGAGGCGTTGTCGGCCTGGTGGGCGCCGTGGACGGGGATGAGCAGATCGTCGTAGGTCGCCTCCGGCGTGCGGAGGTCGACGACCCGCCCCCCGACGGCGACGCGGTTGCGCTCGCAGCCGAAGTCCTCGTCGCGGTACCAGCGCGCCCGGGCCGGCGTCGCCTCGGCCACCTCCCGCAGGACGGGGTCGCGCTCGCCGAACAGCAGGGTCGACCGGTCCTTCGAGATGCCCAGCTTCTCGGTGGCGACGGCGCGGCGCCAGTCGCCGCGGCCGTCGGTGTGGTCACGACCGATGTTGGTGACGACGGCGACGTCGGCGTCGATCACGTTGGTGGCGTCGAAGGTGCCGAGCATGCCCACCTCGACCACGGCGGCGTCCACCGCCTCGTCGGAGAAGACCCGGAAGGCGGCGGCCGTGAGGCTCTCGAACTTCGACAGCTTGGCGCCGCTGGCCTCCTCGGCCCACGACACCGCCTCCAGGGCGTCGGCGAACTCGTCGTCGCTCACGCCCTCGCCGTCGATCTTGATCCGATCGGCGGGACGACCGAGGTCCGGGCTGATGTAGGTGCCGACCCGGAGCCCGGCGGCGAGGAGCAGGCGCGTGGCCATCTCGGCCACCGACCCCTTGCCGTTGGTGCCCGTCACGTGGATGGCGTGGAGGTCCTCCTGCGGCCGGCCGAGCGCCTCCAGGGCGGTCTTGATGGGATCGATCGACAGTCCCACGGCCCGCCCGGCCTGGGCCTCGATGTCGACGCGCGTCCTCAGGTAGGCGTGGGCGTCGAAGCTCATCAGGTCGAGTGTAGGGACGACGTCCGCCGGTGACCCACCGCAGATCCGGTAGCGTCCCGGCCCCATGGGGTCGGGGGTGGAACGCAGGATCTCCCTGCGCACGGTCACGTTGAAGGTCGCCGCCGGCTACCCGCTGGCGGTGCTGGCGCCGGCGACCGAGGCCGCCTTCGCGCTGCCGGTGCAGACGATGCTCCACCACGGCGACCGGTCGGTGCGGGTGTGGCTGTTCCGGTCCGAGACCCCGATGGCCTACCCGAGGGTGCGCCCGGACGAGATCGGGGTGACCGAGCGCACGCTGCGCCACCTGGGCCTGACGGGGCAGGCTGGCGGCGAGGTCGAGCTCTCGATCCCCGCCCACGCGTCCCTCAAGGTCCTCGTGTCGACCGTCAGCGACATCCCCCGCGACAACGAGCTGTTCATCAACCCCACCCTGGAGCTCGGCCAGCCGGCGCCCCGGTGGGCGCTCATGACGACGGCCGCCGGCTTCCCCATGCCCGTGCGGGTCCGGCGGCGGTCGCGGGTGGAGCTGGACCAGACCCGCGCCTCGATGCTCGTGCGCACCCTGGGCGGGCTCCGGCCCGGCAACCGGGTCCAGGTGTCGCGGCTGCCCCCGGCGTTCGGTGCCCGCCAGCGGTGGCGCCGGGCGGGACGGCGTCTCCGCCGCCGCGGGACGGAGGACGCCAAGGTGGCGTGGATCCAGTCCCTCGTCGGGCTCGTCCTGTGGTCGGCCCGCCAGGTGCCCCGCGCCCTGGACCTCGTCCTGCGGGGCCTGCTGCGGGCGCCGGTGGCGACGCTGCGCACCACGCAGGCCAACCCGGGCGACGACAACGACAACATCCTGCGCCTGCACGAGACCGTCTTCCATCAGCTGTCGCTGCCTCCGGGCGGGCAGGTGCTCGTCCGCTTCGCCGATCGCCAGGCCGTGGCCGTGGCGCTCCTCGACCCGGCGCCGCAGGGCGAGATCCCCGGCGACGCGGTCGTCCAGGCCCAGGGGGTCGAGCGCCACCTGCTCAAGACGCCCGACGACTTCCCCGAGTACCTCGTCGCCCGGGCCAGCGCCCCGCTGCGCCGCACGCTCGGGATGCCCGCCGCCACCGTCATCACCACGCGGCGGCGGCTCGTCCCGCTCGTCATCCGCAACCTCTACCTGCTGAGCCTGCCGGTCGCCGGCCTGTTCGTGGCGGGCGCCGCCATCCCCGAGGCCGACATGAGCATCCTCGCCGCGGGCACCGGGGTCGTGTCGATCCTGACCCTGCTCACCCTGCGGGTCGCCCGGTCGCCCGGGGGCCCCTGGCCGTGACGGCCACCCACCTCCCCGGCGACGAGGCCTTCTTCGGCGAGTGGCTGGCTCGCGGCTCGACCGGCCGGCGCGACCTCGAGCGGTCCCGCGCCCTGGCCACGGCCCTCGGCCACGACCCCACCGCCGGGACCGAGCGCCGGGCCATCGTGGTCGGATCCAAGGGCAAGGGCTCGGCCGTCGCCGCCATGGCGCGCACCCTCGACGCCGCCGGCGCGGCGGTCGGCACGGTGACCAGCCCCCCGTTCCGGTCCAACCGGGAGCGGCTGCGCCTCGGGGGCACCTCGATCACGCCGTCCGCCTACGCCACCCTGGCCGCCGAGGTGGCCGCCGCCGTCGACCGCCTGCCGGCGCCGACCGCCGGCTACCTCTCCCCCAGCGGGGCCTACCTCGTGGCCGGCGACCACGCCCTGGGCCGGACGGCGGACGTCGTCGTCCTGGAGGAGGGCCTCGGGGGGCGCTCGGACGAGATCTCCCTCTTCTCCGCCGAGCTCGTCGTGGTCACGCCCGTCTTCGAGGAGCACGTCGGGACGATCGGCACGTCCGTCGCCGAGATCGCCGAGGACCTCCTCGCCGTCGTCGACGACGCCACCCGTCTCGTCGTCACCGCGCCGCAGCGACCCGAGGTCGAGGAGCTGATCCGGAGCCGGGCCGACGACGTCGGTGCCGAGGTGCGGGTCGTGGCCGAGCCCCGCCCCGACCTGGCCACCAGCCTGAACGCCATCTCCGCCGGTGTCGGCGCCGCCGCCGGCACCGCCCTGGCCGCCCGTCTCGGCCTCTCCGCCCCACCGGTGACGGGGCCGCTCGTGCTGCCCGGACGGGACAGCGTCCACGTCCGGCGCGGCACCACCTGGGTCGTCGACGCACCGGTCGACCCGGCGGGCGTGGCCGCGGCCCGGGCCGCGGCCGAGGCCCGGCTGGGGCCGCCGGCGCTGACCCTTGCCTGCTTCCCCGATCGGAAGCCGGTCGAGGAGTGCTACGCCGCGCTGGAGGGGCTGGAGGTCTGGCCGGTGGTCATCCCCGACTCCTACCTCGGCTTCCGCCGGACCCCGTCGCCGCACCGGCTCGACGCCGCCCTCCTCGAGGATGCGGGTCGGGCCGGGTCGGTCCTCTGCGTGGGGACGGTCAGCTTCGTCGCCGAGGTGCTCGAGCACCTCGACGTCGACTGCGACCGGTGGTGGTGAGCGGGGCCCGTCGGCCCTAGCAGGGTGCGGAAATAGTCGTCGTTGGTGCTCGCGATCGGTCGCGGGTTGCGGTAGACCGCGGGGATGCGCGGCAAGCCTGACCAGCAGCTGGCGATGCTCACGTCGTTGAGCACCGAGGATCTGATCCCGGCCGATCACCCGATCCGGCGGATCCGGGCCGTGGTCGATGAGGTCTTGGCCGATCTCGACGACGACTTCGATGCCATGTACTCCGGGATCGGCCGGCCGAGCGTCCCGCCTGAG
>DATHEV010000245.1:0-2406 GCA_035318405.1 Iamia sp. | reverse complement strand
ACCGCCCGACAGGGTCGATCTCGGGCTCCGGCAGCAGATCGCCGCCCTCGTCCACGTGGTGGGCGCGACGCCGGCCGAGCTCGAGGACCCGGTCACCCTTCTCGGGAGCATCGGGGCGGCCGACGACGCCGTGGCCGACATCGAGGAGACGGCCGATACTGCGTTGCGGACCCTCCAGACCGTGATCACCGACCTGACCGCGAAGAGCACCCGCGACGCCGAGGGACTGGCCGACGGCTTCCTGGCCGAGGCCGAGCGCAACCTGTTCGACCTCCGGGGGAGGCTCCAGTCGGTGTACGGCACGCTGGCGGAGCCGACGCGGGACCTGGACGCCAACGCGGCGCAGACCGGGGTCGCCCTCGAGGACATCGCCGAAGAGGTGCGGACCACGATCGCCGGCCTCACCGGGCAGACCAACACCGAGCTGGCGGCGACGACGCGGAACCTGGACCGCAGCAGCGTGGCCGTGTACAGGAACCTCACCGGCAGCGAGACACCGAACGTGGCCCAGAGCGCCCTCGCCGGCGGCGGGTTCCAAGGCCTCCTGAGAGGCCAGCTCGCCGACCTGGCGACCGAGGAGCTGGCGCTCGAGTCGACGATGGACGACACCGCCTCGTTCCGCGGCATCCGCCACACCCGCTACGTCGCCCGGCTGGTGCGCCAGGCCCAGCAGCAGGCCGGCCAGGACCGGCTGGGCGGGACCTCGCCGTTCGACGGCGAGGTCGAGGACGGGTCGGTGGTCGGGACCGTGTTCGTGTTCCGCTTCGAGGAGGTCGGCTGATGGCCGCTCGACGTTCGCTGCTGCTGTCCGGGCTGGCCCTGACCGCGCTGCTCGCCGGCCCCGCCTGCTCCGACGACGGGGCCGACAAGGGTGAGCCGGCCTCGTCGGCACCCGTCAGCCTCGGCTACGACGGCCCCGAGGGCCTCACCATCGGCGTGATCACCTCCTCGACCGGCACCGGGGCGTCGGTCCGCCCCCTCGCCACGGGGGCCCGGTTGGCCGAGTACCGCCTCGACGGCCTCGACGCGACGTCGGAGGCCGTCGACCTCGTCGTGGCCGATGACCGGGGCGATGCCGACAGCGCCGTCTCCGCCGTGGAGGAGATGGTGGGGTCCGGTGTGGCCGGCATCGTCTACGCCTCCACCGGCGACCACGTCGGTCCGGCCCTGGCCGAGGCCGAGCGGGCGGGCGTCCCGGTGCTGCTGCCGTATGCCGAGGACGCCACCGTGGTCGAGGGCGCCGGCGCGGCGTGGGTCACCGGTGTCACCGGCCAGGCCGCGGCGCGGGCCGTGATGGCGCACCTCGAGGCGGCCGACCTCGACGATGTCACGATCCTCCTGACGGGCGACGACGAGCGGGCGGGGCTCGACCTGCTCGAGGGAACGGTCGTCCGGCTGCGTCCGGGGGCCGATGGCACCTACGACGACGCCATCACCGAGGCCGACCTGGACGGATCCGAGGCCGCCGTCGTCTGGACCTCGGCCACGCCGGGGGCGGATGTCGTGGCCGCCCTCCAGCGGGCCGACCTGGGCCTGCCCATCATCACCGCCCCGACGGCCCTCGAGCCGGCCTTCGCCGACGGCCTGGCCGCTCTCCAGGAGGAGTCGGGCCTGGCCGCCATCGACGCATCCGTCCTCTCGGTGGGCCCGGCGGTCACCGACTTCGACCCCGACTCGAACGTCGACGCCTTCATCCAGGCCCTCCGGGTCGGCCTGGACGACGAGGCCCTCACCGGTCTCGACGAGACGGCCGGGACCTTCGCCGAGTCGGAGTCGGTGGGCAGCCTCGACACCGGTGCCCACGACGCCGTCCTCTACCTCGCCGCGGCCGCCACGGCCGCGGGCTCCACCGACCCGGCCGAGGTGGCCAGCGCCCTGGCCGAGCTGGACGCCGGCGCCGTGGCCGGCCGGGTCGGTCCCGAGATCGACCCCGACCGCCCCGAGGGCCTGCCCGACGAGGCCGTGACCATGTTGCGGTCCGACGCCTACACCGGGGGGCCACGCGCCGACCTCAGCGATCGTCCGACGATCAGCTGGTTCCGCGTCGAGACGACGGGATGAGCCGCAGCCTCGGCAGCGGGTACCTCCTCGAGGAGCTCATCGGCCGGGGGGCGATGGGCGAGGTCCACCGCGGCCGGGTCGTCGAGACCGGCGAGCTGATCGCGGCCAAGCTCCTGCGCTCGGAGTACACGTCGGACCAGGAGGTCCTCTCGCGGTTCGTGCAGGAGCGCTCGATCCTCGTCTCGCTCCGCCACCCGAACCTCGTGCAGGTCCGCGACCTGGTCATCGAGGGCAGCGACCTCGCGATCATCCTCGACTACGTCGAGGGGACCGACCTCCGCCGGCTGCTCGACGAGCACGGGCCCCTGGCCCCCGACGAGGCCGTCCGCATGACCTGCGAGGTGC
>DATHEV010000244.1:0-2262 GCA_035318405.1 Iamia sp. | reverse complement strand
CCCGCCACGGTGCACGGGGATTGACAGAACGAGGGGGTCAGCGGGGGTAGACGTCGAGGTCGGTGGCCTTGACGCTGATCCAGACATCATCGCCGGGCACGAGGGCGAGGTCGGCCAGGGCGGCGTGGGTGATGTCGGCGGTGAGATCGACGGGGCCGGCCGCCTGGACCCGCACCCGGTCGGCGGCCGCCTCCACACCGCTCACCACGGCCGGCCACACGTTGCGGGGGCTGCCGTCGGGGCGGGACCGGAACAGGGCCACGGCGCCGGGGCGGATGGCGACGTGCACCGCGTCGCCCGGGTGGAGGTCGTCGGCGCCGCCCGCCACCGAGAGGACGTGGCCCCCCTCGGCCTCGACGGTGCCACCGGTGCGCACCGTGCCGGGGACAAGCGTCAGCCCCACCAGGTCGGCGACCCAGCGCGACAGCGGTCGGCGGGCCACCTCGCCCGGGGCACCGACCTGGACGACCCGGCCCTCGTCCAGCACCACCAGCCGGTCGGCCAGCGTCAGGGCGTCGACGGCATCGTGCGTGACGACGACGGCCGGGCCGGCGAAGGCGGTCAGGTGGGCCCGCAGCACCCGCCGGACCTCGGCCCGGGTGGCGGCGTCGAGGGCGGACAGCGGCTCGTCGAGCAGCAGGAGGCTCGGGTCGGGGGCCAGCGCCCGGGCCAGGGCGACCCGCTGGGCCTGGCCGCCCGACAGCTCGGTCGTGCGGGCCCCGGCCCGGTCGGCCAGACCGACCCGCTCGAGCCAGTCGAGGGCGGTGGCGTGGGCGGCCGCCCGCGGGACCCGCCGGGCCCGCAGCCCGAAGGCCACGTCGTCGCGGGCGGTGAGGTGCGGGAACAGCCGCAGATCCTGGAACACCACGCCGATCGAGCGCCGCTCGGGCGGGACGAAGCGCCGGGCCGCGGGCTCGTCGAGCACCACGCCGTCGAGCTCGATGTGCCCACCGGCCAGCGGCCGGAGCCCGGCCAGTGCCCGGAGCAGCGTGGTCTTGCCCGCCCCGTTGGGCCCCAGCAGGCCGACCACCTCGCCCGGCGCCACGTCCAGCGTCACGTCGAGGTCGAGCGACCCCAGCGTCACGCCGACCTCGGCGACGAGACCCGACCCGCTCACAGCTGTGACGTCCATCGGCCCCGGAGGGCCACGAGCACGACGAGCGACACGACCACCAGCAGGAGGCTGAGGACCACGGCGGCGCCGGGGTCGCGGTTGAGGGCCTGGTAGACCGCCAGCGGCATGGTCTGGGTCCGGCCCTGGAAGCTGCCGTTGAAGGTGATGGTGGCCCCGAACTCGCCCAGCGCCCGGGCCCACGCCAGCACCGCCCCCGCCGCCACCGACGGGGCGATGCGGGGCAGCGTGACCCGCCGCAGCACGGTCCAGCGCCCGGCGCCGAGCGTCGTCGCCGCCTCCTCCAATCCCCGGTCACCGGCCTCCAGGGCGCCCTGCACGGTGATCACGAGGAACGGTAGGGCGACGAAGCTCTGGGCCAGGACCACGCCCGGTGTCGAGAAGGCGAGGCGGACGTCGAAGGTGTCCTCCAGCCACGAGCCGATCGGGGAGCGCCGCCCCAGCGTGTAGAGGAGGGCGGCGCCGCCGACCACCGGCGGCAGCACCATGGGCAGCGTCACCAGGGCCCGGACGAGCGACCGCCCGGGGAACGGCGAGCGGGCCAGCAGCCAGGCCAGTGGCACGCCCAGCACCAGGCACAGCAGGGTGCTCAGGGTCGAGGTGAGGAGTGACAGGCGCAGGGCGTCGCCGACCTCCGGGGCGCGCAGGACGTCGCCCAGGTCGGACCACGGCGCCCGCTGGCCCAGCCCCACGAGGGGCAGGACGAGGAAGGCGACGGCGACGAAGGCCGCCGGCAGCAGGGCGAGCGGGACCCGCCCGGCCGCAGGAGCGTCGATGCGTCGGCTCAGGTCGGCATCCCGCCGGTCATGGCGCAGGTTCGAAGCCGGCGTCGGCCAACGCGGCCTGGCCCTCGTCGGACAGCACGAACTCGATGAAGGCCATGGCGCCCTCGACGTTGACGGCCTCGCCCACGGTGGCGATCGGGTAGGTGGCGACGACGTTCTGGTCGTCGGGGATCTCGACGCCCTCGACGGCGTCGCCGGCGGCCAGCACGTCGGTCCGGTACACGACGCCCACGTCGACCTCGCCCGCCTCGACCTTGGTCAGCAGGGCCCGGACGTCCTCCTCGTTGGTGTCGATCGACGGCTCGACGCCGGCGGCCTCGAGCGCGTCGTCGCCGATCCAGCGCA
>DATHEV010000243.1:0-2997 GCA_035318405.1 Iamia sp. | reverse complement strand
CGTCGTCGAACTCCAGGACCAGGGCGTCGCTGTCGCGGTAGTTGCGGATCGGGCGGGTGAGCGCTCGGGCCATCTCGAAGCCCGGGGCGACCACGCTCATGGCGACGAGCACCATCTCGGACTGGTCGTCGGGGTCCTCGCCCGTGACGGTCAGGTTGTACAGCGGCTGCGGGCTCCCGTTGCGCAGGTGAAGCCGCATGGCCGTCTCCCCCTCCGTCGGCGGGCCGGTCCAGGCCGCTACAGCCCGTGCCTGGCCTTCCACACGTGCAGATATCTCACCCTTGAGGACGGAGAACTGTGAGCGCAGCAGCGCCAGGGACGCCAGCAGTGCGCCAGTCGTCCCGACGGCGCCCACCCAATCGACAATCCCGGCTCCCTCCATGTTGCGCGGTTATAGCACCACCTGTCGGCAAGAGGGGTCGAACAAGATCAGGTGATGGAGGCCTCGTAGATGGCCTGGATGGTGGAGTCGAGGGTGGCGTCGAACTCCTCGTCGGACTGCTGCGCCGACAGCCCCTCGGTGAGGGCTCGGCTGAAGCTGGCGATGACGCCGACGTTGCGCGTGAGACGGGCGTTGGCGTCCTCGCGGCTGTAGCCACCGGAGAGGGCCACGACGCGGACGACGTTCGGATGGTCGACCAGGGCCTGGTAGAAGCCATCGACCTCCGGCAGGGTCAGCTTGAGCATCACCAGCTGGTCGTCCTCGAGCGAGTCGAGCTGGGCCCGGATCGCTGCTTCGAGCAGGACCTCGGCGTCGCCCTTCTGCGGGCTGTTGATGTCGACCTCGGGCTCGATGATCGGCACCAGGCCGGCGGCCACGATCTGGCGGCCGATCTCGAACTGCTGGTCGACGATCGCCTTCACCCCGGCCTCGTCGGCCAGCTTGATCACCGAGCGCATCTTGGTGCCGAACACGCCCTTGCCCGCGGCCCGGGCCAGCAGGTCGTCGAGACCGTCGATCGGCTTCATCAGCTGGACGCCGTCGGCCTCGTCGGCCAAGCCCTTGTCCACCTTCAGGAAGGGAACGACCCGCTTGGTGTCCCACAGGTACTCGCCGGTGTCGAGCCCCTCGACCTGACGGTCCATGGTCATCTCGAACAGGATCGCCCCGACGACCCGGTCGCCGTTGAAGCTGGGGCTGGTGACGATCCGGCTGCGCATCTCGTGGATGCGGTCGAACATCTCGGCCTCGCCGTCGTAGGCGTCCTCCTCGACGCCGTACAGCTTGAGGGCCTTGGGTGTGCTGCCACCGCTCTGGTCGAGGGCGGCGATGAAGCCCTTCCCGTTCCGGACCTTCTCGAGCTGCTCGGTGTTCATGCTGCGGGTTCGTCCTCACCTTGGTGTCGGTCGGACCCTCATCTTGGCCGACGGCACCCCAGGGGTGGGAACCCGCTCTCACTCGGTCTCCAGGAGGGGCTGGGCCCGGTCGAGGGTGCGGCGGACGGCGGCCTGGACCCGCACGACCTGGCGCACGGGCAGCACGGCGTCGGCCAGCACCTCGGTGCGGCTGGCGGTGGCGGTGCCGGCCTTGAAGAACCGCCGCCGCACCCTCCCGGTGACCACCACCTCGGCCCCCGGAGGCAGGGTGGCGGCCCGGCGGGGCGCATCGGGCCAGGCCACGGGCACGGACTCGGCCGGGCCCTCGGGGGGCCGGGTGGTGACCTCGAAGGTCACCAGGGTGTCGCCGGACGGCAGGGTCCGGGTGGACGGGGCACTGGACAGGTGGCCCCGCAGGATCACGACGTTCATGACGTCACCTCGCACGCAGAGGGTCGGCTCGGGTGGAGGGGAAGTGCCGGAGGCGGCCGGGGCGACCTCCGTCGGACCACACCCTAGAGAGGGGGTGTGACAGTGAAGCCCGGCGCCGGCCGCCGGAGCGTCAGCTCAGGGCGGAGAGACGGCGGCGCACGTCGGCGAAGTCGTCGTCGACACCGGTGACCCAGGCGAACAGCTCCCGGGCCCGGCTGACATCGCCAGCCCGCTCGTACAGGTCGGCCAGGGCGTAGGCCGTCCGCAGGTGGTGCTCACGGGCCTTCTTGCCCCGGGGGGCGGACTCGAGCAGCCGGATGGCATCGGCCAGGAGGTCCCGATCGGCCAACGAGCCGGCGGCCACGATGCGGCCCTCGGCGACCAGCTCGGCGCCGGGCGAGGCCTCTCGGAGCTCCTCCCACAGCTCCTCGGCGGCGCTGTGCCGGCCGAGGGCGCGGTAGCAGTCGGCCAGGACGGGGTTCTGGTCGACCGAGCCGGTCAGGTCCCGGAAGGCCTCGAGCTCGGCCGCCGCCGGGCGGTACCGGCCCAGCTGGTAGAGCGTCAGCCCGAGCAGCTCGCGCACCGACGCCGCCGCGGGGGCCTCGTCGGCGATGGGCTTGAGGATCCGACGGGCGTCGTCGAGCCGCTCGTTGCCAAAGGCCCGAGCGGCCTCGCCCACCCGGTCGGTGAAGCGCTTGGCCTTGGCCGGCGTCAGCACCCGGTTCAGCTCGGTGCGCACCAGGTCGGTGTCGATCGGGGCCGGCTTGTCCCGGCGCCGTCCCGAGGTCTCCGGGGCCGGCGCGTCCTCGCGGACCCACACCTCGGGCTCGTAGGGCGGCGGAGGCGACAGCGCCGGCTCGTTGCCCCGAGGGCGATCGTCGCTGCGGGCGTCCGACGGGCGGCGGTCGCTGCGGCCGGTGGGGGGACGGCGGTCGCCGCCCGGTCGCGGGCGATCATCGGACCGCCCGGTGGGACGCCGATCGGCGCCGTCGCGGGACCATGGCTCCTTGCGCACGGGCCGGCCATCGCCGCCCAGACGACGGGGGTTGCCCCGGTCGTCGCGACCCGAGCCGCCGCGCACGTCGTCGCCCATCCGCCCCGCGCCCCGGCGGGCGACACCGCCCCAGCCCTTGCGCGCCCCGGCCTTGCGGGCCGTCTCCGCCGCGCTCTCGGGACGCTCCTGGGGTCCCGAGCCGGGACGCCGTGCGCCCCCAGGCCGAGGACCCCCCGAACGAGGACCACCCGAAC
>DATHEV010000242.1:0-3345 GCA_035318405.1 Iamia sp. | reverse complement strand
GCAGACGGAGGGCGAGCTTGTTCGAGTTCTGGAGGACGACCGCGTCGTCGACCGTCAGGCCCTGTGCGGAGCCGATCGCTTTGGCCGCCGCCACCGCCCGCCGCACGTCCGATGGCTGCATCGTCGCAACCTACGCAGGTCGAGGGACCAGGGACGCGTACGTTTGTCCGCCGTGGGCCGTCTCGACCTGGATCGGATTCGGGCTGCGGTGCGTTCGATCGACCCCGTCTTCCTGGACTCGCCGCAGTACGACGCGCGGCCGTTGAGCGAGGCCGTGGGCTGCTCGCTCACGCTGAAGGTCGAGACGATGAACCCGGTGCGCAGCTTCAAGGGGCGCGGCACCGACACCGTCGTGGCGCGCCTGCACGCCGGCGATCCTGGCTCCGTGGTCTGTGCGAGTGCCGGCAACCTCGGCCAGGCCCTCGCCTACAGCGCGGCCCGTCGCCAGATCGCGGCGACCGTGTTCGCGGCGGAGACGGCCAACCCCTTGAAGATCGAGCGGATGCGGGCGCTCGGGGCGACCGTGCACCTCGAGGGCGAGGACATCGAGGTGCCGCGGCGTCTGGCCCAGGCGCACGCCGAGGACGGCGGGGCCCACCTGGTCGAGGACAGCCTCGACGTCGGGACCTGCGAGGGGGCGGCCACCATCGCGCTCGAGCTGATGGACGCGCCCCGGGCGTTCGATGTGGTGCTGGTGGCGCTGGGGGGTGGCGCGCTGGCCAGCGGTGTCGGGTCCGTCATGCGGGAGCTCTCACCCGCGACCGACGTGATCGCCGTGCAGCCGATGGGGGCACCGGCGATGACGTTGTCGTGGCGCCACCGCCGCGTGATCACCACCGAGACGATCGCCACGATCGCCGATGGCGTGGCCGGGCGCTTCCCGATCCCCGAGGTGCTCGAGGACCTGCTGGAGGTCGTCGACGACGCGGTGCTGGTCGGCGAGGACAGCATCATCCGCGCCATGTGGTTGCTGTTCGAGCTCGCCGGTCTGGTCGTCGAACCGTCCGCCGCGCTCGGTGTCGCTGCCATCCTCGAAGACCCCGACCGGTTCCGAGACCGCACCGTCGCCACCATCATCTGCGGCAGCAACGTCGCCCCCGGCGACTTCCGACGCTGGGTCTCCGATGCGCCCCGATGAGGCGGTGACCTCTCCCGTCGCCGTGGTGTCGCGTCCCGCCCGGCGGGACCGGCGTCAGTGGTCGCCCTGGCGGCCGAGGGTCTCGACGGGGGTCGCGCCGGGGCGGGTCCACTGCGGCACGGGTCGGCTGGTCGGGCCCCAGGTGGCGACGCCGTCGGCGTCCGAGCGCCAGGTGTTGCTGATCGGCGCGCCGTGCCCACCGATCGGCGAGCCGGCATCGATGGCCTCGGGCCAGCCCTCGGGGTTGTCCTCCCACGCCTCGCGTCGCCCGTAGGGCGTCATGGCGAGCAGGCCGAGGGAGCCGTTGGCCGGCTCGTTGCCCCGGCCCGTCGTGGAGTAGGTGAGGAACACGCGGTCGCCGTCGCGCAGGAGGCAGACGATGTGGCCCATCTCGCCGCCGATCGGTGCCGCCACGCCCCGCACCGAGTACCAGGGCTGGGTGTAGCCCATGAACGCGACGAAGGGAGCGACCTCGTCCCACCGGCCCTCGGTCAGGACTGCGAACGAGACGCCCCGGGCGTTGAGGTAGACGGCGTCCCGCACGTGCCACGCCGTGGTGGTGCAGCCCTCGCACTGCCCCTGGTGCGGCGCGCCGTCGTGCCACATGTGCTGGTAGACCACGAGCTCGTCGCGACCCTGGAACAGGTCGACGAACGGGACCGGCCCGTCCACCCCGGTGACCTCGACCGCCCCGTCGATCTCGACCATGGGCAGCCGCCGCCGGGCCGCGGCGATGGCGTCGCCCTCACGGGTGTGGGCCTTCTCGCGGACCAGCAGCTCGTCGCGCGCGGCCTGCCAGGTGGCCCGGTCGACGACCGGCGGCTTGCCGGTGCTCGCGTTGCCGGGCGTGGTCGTCGTCGTCGTCATGGTGTCCTCCACAATCTCGTCTCATCCGCCCCCGTGCCCGTCAGGAGTGACGACCCGGGGCCCCGAGACTCATCGCTCCCCGGCAGCAGCTCCGGGAGCCTCACCGCCGTTGCACGAAGGCGATGAGCGTCATCGCGGTGCCGAAGAACATCGCCGCGGCCAGGGCCGTCACGGCGGTCCACGCGTCCCACCCGTCCGTGAACCCGAACCACAGCCCCATCCCGATGCCGTACAGGGCTCCCGCGATGACGCCGCCCACGAGGATCGCCCGGGTGGTCCGCGACGCCGGGGGCACCTTGCGGACACCGAGGTAGATGAGCATGCGCTCGCGGGCTGTGGTGGTCCGACCGTCCATGGACGCGGTCTTCCCGCCGTCGCCCGGCCCACACCGCGCTAGGTGACGTCGCCGGCCTGGCGCGCCGCCGCCTCGACCTTGTTCCGGTAGCTCTCCCACCATCCCTCGTCGCCCGGTGGGAGGTTGGACCAGCGGCGATCAGCCCCGACGACGCCGTCGATCAGCTCGCGCAGGATGTCGGCATGGCCGGCGTGGCGATAGATGTCGGCGAGGACGTGGACCAGCGCCTGATGCAGCGAGATCTGCTGGGCGCCCTCCGGCCACCACGGCACCTCGCCGACGGCGTCGAGCGAGAGGGCGTCGATGGTGGCATCGGCATGGGCCCACACTCGGCGACAGAAGTCGACGACGCTCTCCGACGTCTCACCGGCCCTCACCCACATGTCGCCGTTCGGCTCGCCGTCCTCCATCCAGGGCAACGTCTCGGGAAACGGTCGCCCGAACACGAGTCCGAAGTACCCCGTCTCGGTACAGGCGACGTGCCGGACGAGTCCGAGCAGGTTCGTTCCCGTCGGCACGAGCGATCGGCGCAGGTCGTACTCGGCCAGCCCATCGAGCTTCCAGAGCATCACCTCGCGCCCCGTCTGCAGGTACTCGTGCAGATCAGCCTTCGGATCCGACGCCGCCACGCCCGCAGTCTGCCATCGCCATCCGGACCGCGATCGTCAGCGAGCGGCCCTCCGAGAGCAGGTCGCCGCGCTCATCGACCAGCGCGCTCGCCCGGCGCCCCTGGGGACCGGGCTTGGCGAAGGACTCCCCGCACGGCGCTCCAGCACATCACGACGATCAACACGACGATGTACGCCACGAGCACCTGGACCTCGTCGCCCTCGCCGATCACGTCGGCCCGGTACAACACCAGGACGACGGCGAAGCCAGCGAAGAGGCACCACTGCCACCACGCCCATCGCGGCCACCGATCTCGGCTGGCTAGTGGGGCTTGCGGTTCCACGTCACCAGCAACGTCGTGACGGACCCGGCCACC
>DATHEV010000241.1:0-5693 GCA_035318405.1 Iamia sp. | reverse complement strand
GGGGGAGGAGGACGCGGCCCCAGTCCCGGTAGCTGGCCCAGACGGGCTCGCCGAGGGTGGCGGCCAGCAGGAGGTGGGCGGCGATGACCCACCTCGTCCCGGGCTCGCCGGCCCGGCGGGCCAGGGCGACGACGGCGGAGGCGAGGACGGCGGCCACGAACAGGAGGTCGAGCGCCGTCCAGGACGGGATGGCGTCGACCAGGCCGGCGAAGGGGATCACCGAGAGGCGGCCGTCGACCGTGCCCGAGGGCCAGGCGCCGACGATCGCCCGCAGAGCCAGGACCCAGCCGGCGTAGGGGGCGACGACGGCAAGACCCGACAGCACGGCCCGGCGGCGGCCGGCGGTGTCGGACCGCACCAGGTCATGGAGGAGCAGCGCCGCCGGGACCAGCAGGAGGGTCTCGCGGCACAGGCCGGCGGCGGCGAAGAGCGCGATCGGCACCCAGACCGGCCGGCGGGACGTCCAGGTCACGGCGCCGGCGAGGGCGAGAAGGGCGCCGAGGGCCTCGGGACCGACGCGCTGGAGGTCGGCGAGGACGCCCGGCGTGGCGAGGAGCACCAGGGCGAGGCGGGGATCGGCGCCGCGCTCGCGCAGCACGCGGCCGGCGCCGACGACGAGGGCCACGACCGAGGCCACGGTGAGGCCCACGACGGCCCACGGCACGGCGCCGGGCTGGCCGCCGGACGCCAGCCAGCCGAGCCAGCCGTAGAGCGGCCGCTGGAAGCGATAGGCCTGCTCCTCGGGGCCGCCGCGGATCTGCGCCGGCTGGTCCAGGAAGGGGTCGGCGGCGTGGGTGGCGAACAGCTGGCCGTCCCCGAGGTCGAGGCCGACCTCGACCCCGCTCGCCGGCGGGTCGTAGCGGGCCGAGATGAACGAGCCGGACCCGGGGACCTCATCGGGCACCGGCCCGGTGAACTCGGACAGCGCCACCAGCAGGCCCACGGCGAGGGCGGCGGCGGCGAGCCAGGGCGCGGCGGGACGGCGGGGCACCCTCCCCCGATCGGCGGTGTCGACGTCGGGTTGAGCGGGAACACGGCTGGATGTCGACAGGTTGTCGACAGCAGGACGTACACTCCGTCCCACACCGGCCGGCCTGGTATCCGGCTCCATATCGGTTCCGAGACCGACATCCCCGTGGCGAGGCGACCAGGCTGTCCCCACCGGTCAACATCGGAACCTCTCCCCGGAGGTCCCAACCTCATGATCCGGCTCCAGACCCCGCTCCCCGAGCGGTACACGACGGCATCCATCGACGAGAACCACGAGCGGATCGGGGCGGCCAAGGCCACCCTGGGCGACCGGCTGTTCATCCTCGGCCACCACTACCAGCGCGACGAGGTGATGCGCTGGGCCGATGCCCGGGGCGACTCGTACCGCCTGTCGGTGCTGGCGCAGGAGCGGCCCGCGGCCGAGTTCATCGTGTTCTGCGGCGTCCACTTCATGGCCGAGTCGGCCGACGTCCTCACCGGCGACCACCAGCAGGTGATCCTCCCGGACCTGAACGCCGGCTGCTCGATGGCCGACATGGCCGACCTCGACGAGGTCGAGGAGGCCTGGGAGGCGCTGGCGACGGTCATCGACATCGAGCAGGTCGTGCCCATCACGTACATGAACAGCTCGGCCGCCCTGAAGGCGTTCGTGGGCCAGCACGGTGGCGCCGTCTGCACGTCGACCAACGCCCGGGCCATCCTCGAGTGGGCCCTCACCAAGGACGCCACCCCGGTCCCGGGGCTCAGCGTGGCCGACGCCGAGGTGGCCTCGCTCGTGGCCGACGCCCGAGCCCGGGGCCGCAAGGTCCTCTTCTTCCCCGACCAGCACCTGGGCCGCAACACCGGCATCGCCATGGGGTTCACCCACGACGACATGCGGGTCTGGAACCCCCGCTTCGAGCTGGGCGGGCTCACCGAGGCCGACTGCAAGGAGGCCACGTTCCTCCTGTGGAAGGGCCACTGCTCGGTGCACCAGCGCTTCCGCCCCGAGCACGTCGAGGCCTTCCGGGCCGAGCACCCCGACGGCATCGTCGTCGTCCACCCCGAGTGCAGCCACGACCTGTGCGAGGTGGCCGACCAGGTCGGCTCGACCGACTACATCATCAAGGCGGTGGCCGCCGCGCCCCCCGGCAGCACCATCGCCATCGGCACCGAGATCCACCTGGTCCAGCGGCTGGCCGACGAGACGCCGGACAAGACCATCGTCTCGCTCGACCCGCTGATCTGCCCGTGCTCGACCATGTTCCGCATCGATGCCGCCCACCTCGCCTGGGTGCTCGAGAACCTGGTCGAGGGCACCGTGGTGAACCAGATCCACGTCGACACCGACACCCAGCACTGGGCCCGGGTCAGCCTCCACCGCATGCTCGACATCACCGCCGCCGCCCCCGACGTCTCCCCCAGCCTCAAGGCCCCCAACCGCCCGACGGGCGACTAGGCCTCCAGCCCTCCCCGGCGCCGTTCGAGCGGGGGTCGGGCTCAGGATCTCGGAGGGCGGGCCGATGGACGGCCGTGCACGGCAGGATCCGAGAGCTCGACGGTCTGCGCGGCGTCGCCATCGCCCTCGTCGTCGTCGGACACATGTGGTCGGGGCTGGCCCCGCACCACAACCGGCTCGTCCCCGGCACCCGCAGCTTCAGCGGGTTCGCCTTCTTCGGCGTGACCCTCTTCTTCGTCCTCTCCGGCTTCCTCATCACCCGGCTCCTCGTCCGCGAGCAGCAGACGACCGGGACCATCCACCTCACCGGGTTCTACGCCCGGCGGGCCCGGCGCCTCCTCCCTGCCCTCGTCACCCTCGCCGGCGTCTACCTCGTCTACGCCGCCATCGCCGGCCAGCCCATGGGCGAGGCCCTCGGGGCCACCGCCCGCTCGCTGCTCTACGTGGAGAACATCGGCGACCTGCTCCACATCCCCACGTCGGGGTGGCTCGAGCACACCTGGTCGCTGGCGGTCGAGGAGCAGTTCTACCTGGTGTGGCCGGCGGTGGTCGTCGTGGCCCTCCGCCGGGGATCCGAGCGCGTCGCGATGGTCGCCATCGGCGCCGCCGTGGCCACCATGGTGATCCGGGTCGTGGTCGGCGCCCTCGGCCCCGACCTCTACGGCGTCCTCCACACCGACGCCCTCATGGTGGGGGCGCTCCTGGCCGTCGTCCCCTGGAAGCCGTCCCGGCCGGTGTGCGCGGCGGCCATCGGCGTGGTGCTCGCCCAGACGATCCACTACCTGACCCGCGACGGCTACGCCCCGATGACCGACGTCCAGTACCTGATCTACACCGGCGCCAGCGCCGTCTTCGTCGCCTCCGCCCCGTCGCTGCGCTGGCTGCGCAGCCGGGTCCTCGTGCACCTCGGGACGATCAGCTACGGCCTCTACCTCTGGCACGCCGTGCTCATGCGGTTCGACTGGCCCACGCCCGCGGCGGTGGTGGCGGCCGTCGCCTTCGCCGAGGTCTCCTACTACGGCATCGAACGCCGCTTCCTCGCCTCGCGGCCGGCGGCGATGCCGGCGCACCCCATCGACGAGGGGACGATCGCCGCCACCGTCCCGGCCACCTGAGCCCGGCCATCTGCTCACATCCCGCAGCCCGGCGCCGATCGCTCATCGTGGAGGCCACCGACGTCCGTGACGCGCCCGTCGATCGGGTGCCCGACGCAGCCGTCGCCGGGCCCCAGGCCCCGTGGGCCGCACCGGTCGCCGCCACCGTGGCCCTCGCGTCCAGCCTGGTGGGGCTCACCACCCGGCCCATCTGGACCGACGAGGCCATCTCGATCGCCGCCACCCACCAGCTGGGCCCGACCCTCCGCGGGACCGGCGGCACCATGGGCGCCTACTACGTGCTGCTGGACGGCTGGACGGCGGTCTGGGGCACCTCGGCGGCCGCCATCCGCACCCCGTCGGCCCTGCTGGCGGCGGCCGTCGTGCTGGTGGCGGGGCCGACGATCCGGCGGTCGCAGCCCCGGCTGACGGCGCTGGTCGCGCTCGGGCTCCTCGCCGTCCTGCCCGGGTTGGCCCGCGCCGGCCAGGAGGCCCGCTCCTACGCCCTGGCCATGGTGCTGGCCGCCGCGGCCTGGGGCGTGGCGTCCCGGCTGGTCACCGCCCCCGCCGACGGCCGCACCGAGCAGAACCGCCGGGCCGTCGCCCTGGCCGCCCTCTGCACCCTGGGCGTCCTGGCCCACGGGATGTTCGCCCTCCAGGTGCTGGCCCTGGCCGCCAGCGTCGCCGTGCTCCCCGACCGCCGCCGTCTGCTGCCGCTGGTCGCCCCGGCCGTCGCCCTGAGCGCGGGGACGGCCGGCGGTCTCATGGCCGTCGGCGCCGGCGGCGTGGCCGACTGGATCGAGCCCCTCCGCCTCGACCAGCTGGCAGAGATCGGCTCGGTCCTCCTCTCGCCGGTTCGGGCCGGCGCCGTGCTGCTCGCCCTGATCGCCGTGGTCGGCGGGCTCACGGTGGCGACGGGCCACACCGGTCCCGCCGAGACCTCTGCCGCCCGCTGGCACCGGCTCCTCCCGCTGTGGTGGGGGGCGGCGCCCGCCGTCGCCCTGGTGGCGCTCTCTGTCGTGCGTCCCTACTTCGTCGGCCGCTACCTGCTGCCGTCGCTTCCGGGCCTCGCCATGCTCATCGCCGCCGGCGCCGTGGCCCTGGCCCGGGCGGCGGCGACCCGAGGCGGGGACGACGCCGCCCGCCGCCGGATCACCGCCGTGGCGGCCGTGGCCCTGGCCGCCGTCCTGGGGGCGGCCCTCGTCACCGGACGGGCGGCGCTGGACGACGTCGACGTCGAGCCCTGGCCGGCGGTGGCCGCCGCCGTGGCCGACCGGGCCGTGGAGGGCGACGCCATCGTGTTCACGGCGTCCTCGGGCGCCATCGCCTTCTCGACCCGCACCCCGTTCGACGTGGCCTGGGCCGGTCTCGACGACCCCGCCGCCGGGCCCCGCCCCGTCGACGACGTCGAGCCGCTGGGTGACGTGGCCCGCCTGTACGAGGAGCGCGACGCCGCCGAGGCCGAGCGCCGGCTGGCGGACAGCGACCGGATCTGGGTGGTCCACAAGACCCGCCGGGACAGCGGCGACGAGCCGTACCACGAGGTGCTGGCCCGGCCCGGGATCGCGGGCCGCTTCGAGGTGGTCGACCAGTGGGGGTTCGACGGCCCGATCTGGGTCGTGCTGCTGGCCCGAACCTGAGGGACGACAGCCCTCACGGACGGGACCCCGGGACCGATGGGGAGGCCATGGCCCCAGCCGACACGACCACGCCGTCCGGCGCGCCCGCCGACACCGCCACGGACGGTGACGGAACGGCGCCCGTTGCCGTCGCCGCGCGGTCGAGCCGCCGGGCCACGGTCAAGATCGTGCTCGCCGCCGTCCTGGTGGCCCTCCTGTGGCCGCTGATGTGGTCGGCCGGCGAGGGCAGCACCGACGCCCTGCTCGGGGCGGGCGTCGAGGGCCCGGCCCGGGAGCGGATCGAGCAGGACATCCCCGACCTCTTCGAGCTCCGGGGCATCGGCCACGACGGCCAGCAGTTCTACGTGATCGCCCGGCACCCGTTCGACCCCGACGCCGCCGGCGACTCCGTGGACCCCCACGCCTACCGCTACCGCCGGATCCTCTTCCCGCTGGCGGCGCGGGTGGTCGCCCCCGGCGGGGGCCGGGCCACGATCGGTGCCTTCCTCGCCCTCTCACTGGTGGGCGTCGCCCTCGGGGCCTGGGCCCTCC